>CAZADC010000107.1:0-9906 GCA_964483755.1 uncultured Planctomycetaceae bacterium
GCCCGCCAGGTTATTTGCCGATCAGCTTGCGTTTCCTGTCCAGGTATCGACGGTAGCTGTCCAGGGAGATGTCCGGCGGCACCAGGTGGTCCAGATGAGGTATGAACCCGCCCTGCTCGAAGACCGGCCGGATTCTTTCCAGTTCCGCGTCGATGGCCGCCCCGCCCGCGGCGACGGCCTTCTTGTCCACGCCGCCGAGCATGAGCAGCTCGGGGTACTTCTCGCGATACTCGGCCACGTCCATTCCCGCCTGCGCCTCCATCGGCACGAGGCCGTCGATCCCCGCCTCCAGCCAGATCGGGATCAGCTCCGCGACGTGTCCGTCGCTGTCGAGCAGGATGAACGGTACTCCCTTCTCGCGGAGCTTCGCGACCATCGTCCGGTATCGCGGCAACATGAACTCGCGGACGACGGGCGGGGCGACGAGCGACGCCGTCTTGTAGGCCATGTCCTCCCACAGGCAGACCGCGTCGGGCGTGAAGTCGGTCAGGATCGCGTCGCAAAGGTCGCAGAACAGCTCGACGACGGCGTCCATCATCTCGCCGACCATCTCCGGATCGTCGTAGAACGCCATGCTCAGACGTTCCATGCCCATCATGTCCCGCAGCGACCCGTAGAGGCTGCCGGCGCGGTCGAGGTAGAGGATCAGCGGATCGGTCCGCCGCGACCACCGCGCCTTCTGCTCGGCCCAGCGGTCGCTGACGCGCGCGTCGTCCCAGCGCAGCCGTTCGCGGAAGCTCCGCCAGTCGTCCCTGTCGGCGACGGGGAACGACTCGAAATGCGGCATCGACTTGTAGTTGTCCTCCTTGAACTCGGTGCAGACGATCCCGCTGGGGTTGCGGTAGGTGATCTTGTCGTCCGTTTCGTCGAACACCTCGCGCGGGAACGGCGGCCAGACCCAGACGCTGACGGCCGGGCCGGACCACATGTGCCGCTGCAGGCTGAAGTGGTCGATCAGGTCGGTCACGCCGGACAGATGCCTCGGCATGCCCTCCTCGCGCCATCGTTCGATCGCGCTCGGCCAGATGCCCCCGAGCGTCGCGAGCGTCCGGCCGGGACACTCGAACCGCATCGCCTTGCAGAACAGCTCGCGGCCGGTGAGATCGCTTGCGTCGTTCACGAGATTCCTTTCAGCGGGCGGCCGCGTCACGGGCGCCCGTACTTGAGTCCCTCGTCCAGCATCGCCCGGTAGTTCTCCGTGGGCACGTAGTCGGGGATGGAGTTGCCGCTGCCGAGAATCCACCCGCCGTCCGGCGCCAGGCGATCGATCATCTCGCGGACGCGGCGGCGGATCGCGGACTCGTCGGCCCGGCAGAGGAAGTTCACGTCCACGCCGCCGACGAAGCAGATGTCGCGTCCATAACGTTTGTGCAGGTCGTAGATCGTCGTGGCGTAGGTGTCCTCGAAGGAGTGCTTGGCGTCGTAGCCGATTTCGACGAGGTCCGGGACGATCTCGGCGAGATCCCCGCAGGAGTGCAGCAGGGCGATCTTGCCGTGGCGGTGGATGGCGGTGACGAACTTGGCGTGCCACGGCAGGACCATCTCCCGCAGCAGGTCCGGCGAGACCATCGTGCCGGTGCGGTGGCCCATGTCGCCGCTGACGATCACGCCACGGATGAACGGCAGCGACGCCAGCAGGTCGAACAGGTCGGTCTGGATGGCGCCGATGCGATCCGCCACCGCCCGCACGAGCTCCGGATCGTCCGCCAGCAGCATGGACATGCCCGTCATGCCGAGCATGAGCATCATCGTCTGGAAGAGCGCCTCGCTGCCGGTCATCACGCCGAGACCTTCCGGGGCGAGGTTCGCCGTGCGCTCCATGAGCTCGACGTCCACGTCCTTCGCCGACGGCCAGGGGTAGTTCTCGAAGTCCTCCCAGCTGCGGATCATCGCGTCGTCGGCGAGGGCGAACCCGCGTCCGGTGTCCTTGACGCTGTGCCGCTGGACGGGATAGCCCCTGAACCCGGCGGCGTTGATCGTTCCGTGGTCGAAGCCCATCTTCGCCCAGCAGTCGAGCAGGTACTTGAAGCTCGGCTCGAACGTCGGCGAGGTCGGCACGAAGTTCATGTTTTCCGGCGGCTCGAGCCCGGACAACGGCGCGAAGTGCCTGATGTCGGTCACCAGCTCGAAAAACGGCACGTAGCTCGCGTCGCCCTCGCGGCGGATGACCTTCATGAAGCGGCTGAAGTCGGGCTTTTCCTTGCGCTGCAGCGGCTGAACGTCGCTCATGTCACTCCTCGCGTTTCACCGGCGGCTCGGCCGGCGCGGCCAGCTCCACGACGCCCCAGTCCGAGGGCGTCTGCACGTGGGCGATGTCCGCCCAGTCGTAGTAGTACCCCCGACCTTCGGCGTCCGTGTCCAGGACGACGAAGTCGATCGCGACGCGTTTCCCCGCGGCCGGCGTGACGTCCCATTCCTTGAACGGAATCGCCATCTCGACAACGTAACCCTCGTCGGTGTCGGACGCGTCGTTCAGCGTGCCGCGGACGGCCACGCCCCACTTGGCGGCGCTGTCCCACGACTCGACCTTCGCTCCGCTCTCGCTCCCGGCCGCGTCCTGGGTCGCGCCGGCGGGCGTCACGTGGTAGATGCGGCAGGTCTTCGAGAAGACCGGCGTCTGCTCGAGCTTCGGATCGACGTCGATCTCGATGCAGTCGTCCTCCCAGACGCTTACGTCTTCGCCGGTGTGCTTCGACTGCACGTCCCGGTCGCGGACGTCGAAGGCAATGTAGAGGTGCTGCTGGTCCCACATGACGGCCACGCGGGCGGCATCGTCGCCCCAGGGCGTCGCCGCGCGGGGCGTCAGACGGATGGTCCAGCGTGCGCGGGCCCACTCGTCGAGCTTCCCGTCGAGCGTGACCTCCTCCGGCGCCGGCCAGGCCTGCTCGTGCAGCAGCCGGGGGTTGGGCGTGCGGATAACGGTCGACTTACCGTCAAGATACCGGACGCCCTGCCCCTGGAAGACATCCACGAGTCGCTCGGGTCGCTTCATCCGCCGGGCCACCTCCCGCGGGTCGCCGCCCAGCCAGCCGACCTCGCCCGGCTCGCCGGGGATGTCGTAGGTGCGGTAGTGACAGGGAATGACGCACCCGGCGTCCAGGGCGTCGGCCAGCTTCGCGCCGCGCTCGCCGCCCAGATACTGCTCCGGGATCGGCAGCAGGAGCACGTCCACGTCCTCCAACGAGTCGATGCGCTCCGTGGTGTTCGTGTCGCCGGGGTAGAAGACGCTCGACCCGCCGTGCCGCAGCAGGAATCCGCAGCAGGCCGACTCGCCGCCGTGCGCGGCGTAGGTCCACTGAACGTCGACGCCCGCAACGGTCTTGCGGTCGCCCGGCCGGCCGGTCACGATCCGCGCCGCCGGGATGCCCAGACTCCGCAGCTTGCGTCCGACCTCCGCCGGCCCGCAGAAGATCGCCTCAGTCCGGCGGGTGAGCGTGCGGAGCGACTTCGAACCGGCGTGGTCCTCGTGGGCGTGCGAGACGACAACCAGGTCCGCCCGCGGCGCCTCCCGCGCCAGCAGCGGGATGCGGCGGCGCAGCGCAACGTGACGGTCGCACTCCCACGCCGGGCGCAGCCATTCGCCCGGTCCGTCCGGCCGCCAGCCCATCTCCGAGCGCAGCGGCGTATCGTCAGAGGCCGTGGAGATCACCGGGTCGGTCAGGATCACCTTCTCGCCCATCTGCACGGCGAAGGCGGAGTTGCCCAGCCACCAGCAGGTGACGCCCTGCCGTCCGGCGGGCCGGCGGAGCGCTTCGGCAATGGGGTTCGGGTCCGGCCGCCAGGCTTTCAGCGGATCGCTCGCCGGGACGAACACGTCCGTCTGGGCGGCGGTCGGACCGGCCGCGGTCGCGACGGTCAGGGCGGCCAGGATGATACGGAATCGCATGGTCTGTGCCTCTCGCGGTCTTGCGGAAAGCCGCCCAGTCTACCATCCGCCGGGCGCTTTGCCACACCGGATGCGCTCCTTGCGGGTCAGCAGCGTTACCCACCGCCCGGGCGGATCAGCTCGGAGACGTCCCGGTATTCGTTCTCGCACGGAGGCCCGTCGCAGAAGAGCATCATGCTGCGGCGCGGGTCGCTGTCGTGAATCGCGACGATCGTCGACGACAGCGTACCGCGGCCTTCGGCGTGGACGCAGATCGCGCCGCTCCCGTCGGCGAGCTCGCCGTGATCCCTGCACGCGGCCTGCATCCGCTGCACCGCCTCGTCGAGCCCGGCCGGCCTGCCGATCAGGCGCCGGCCGCGGACCACCTTCGGCTCGTCGCGCGCGTCCGGCCGGGTGTTGCCGATCACGTGCAGACCGGGCGCGAGATCGATAACGTCCAGTCGTCCGTCGGCGAAGGTCGCCGCCCAGGCCGCGCCCTCGTCAGCCGCGAGGAGATTCAGCGGGTTGTACGCGTTCGTCTCGACCGCCCGCCCGAGTTGTTCGCGCATGGCGGACGCGTCGCCTGCCGTCAGCAGATCCAGGCAGAGCACCCCGCGACTTCGGGCGTCCGGATCCGGCGGCCGCCCGGTGTGGAGGTTCGTCACGGCCGCCAGGGCGCCCGAGCGGTTGACGCCCAGCCACGTGCCTCCGGCGCGGGGGTCCTTGCCGCCCCACACCCCGTCCGCGAGCCGCTGCGGCACAAGGCCGGGGCGGTCGAGGCACTCGTCACGATTGGCGGCCGCCACGACCGCCAAGCCGTCGATCATCCTGTACGCCAGCGCCAGGAAGCACACGGCAGGGTCTCCCGAAGAGTCGCGCGACCCGCCTACCAGTCGGCGACGACGGGCGGTCTGGCGGGCTCGGCGCGCCCGACCGCCTCGAGCAGCAGCTCGGTCATCTCGTCGCGCCGCCCGCGACAGGTCGGTTCGTGGAACAGGTTGCGGTGCTCGTGCGGGTCGGCCTGCAGGTCGTACAGCTCGCCGTCAGCGAGCCACGGGAAGCAGGACATCCGCCAGTCCTGGGTGTAGATGCTGTAATGCTGCCACTTCTCGGACGCCTTGGACCACCCGGCCTCGAAGGCGTACGGCCTGACGGGGGCCTCGCCGGGATTCGGGAGCACGACGCCCTGGACGGTCTCGGGCACGTCAAGCCCGCAGGCGGTCAGCAGGGCCGGCATGACGTCCACGTTGCTGCACACGCCGTCGCAGACGCCGCTCGGGCGGTCCGGGTCGGCGACGATCAGCGGGATGTTCAGCAGCGACCGGCAGGGAATCTGCCCCTTGTGCAACAGGAAATGGTCGCCCTGGAAGTCGCCGTGGTCGGAAGTGAAGACGATCACGGTGTCGTCGGTCAGTCCGAGTTGGTCGAGTTTCGCGAGCACGCGTCCCACCGAATCGTCGATCAGCGCGACCATCCCGTGCGTCGAGGCGATCACGCGCTGGTACGCACGCCCCGCGAGCTCCGGCTCGTACCGCGCCCCGCCGTCGGTGGGGAACGGCCTGCCGGTCATCGCCTCTCGCCACGGCAGGGGCTTGGAGGCGTTCTCGCCCTCGACGGCGTGCGGCGGCGGGAACTCGACGTCGTCGAACATCGAGTGGTACGGCGCCGGCGGCGTGAACGGATGGTGCGGGTCGGGAAAGCCCACGTGCAGCAGGAACGGCTCGTCGCCCGCGCCGTCGAGGAACTCGATCGCCCGGTCGGCCACCCACGTGCTGTGGTGGTACTCCAGGGGCAGGTTCGACCGCCAGCAGCCGAACTGTCTGAAGACGTCCTCGCCCTGGGCGTTGTCGGCCCCGAGCCGGTCGTCGCCGAACTGCCGCTCGCGCCAGCGTCCGTAGTGGCCGTGCGCGCCCTCGCCGTGGCCGAGCGTGAGTCCGACCGTCTCGAAGCCGTAGTACGGTCCGTCCCAGTCGTCGAGCTCGCCGCGCCGCCACCGCCCGAGACTTTCCATCGATTCGTCGTCCTCGTGCGGACAGAACGTCTGGAAGTGCAGCTTGCCGAAGCTCGCCGTGCGATACCCGGCGCGGCGGAACGTCTCGGCGAGCGTCGGCTGGTCCTCCGGCAGGAAGATGCCGTTGTCGAGGACCCGGTTCGCTTGCGGATAGCGCCCGGTGTGGAAGCAGGCCCGCGACGGCATGCAAACCGGGTTGGTCGCGTAGTGGTTCGTGTACAGCACGCCGCGTTCGGCGAGGGCGTCGAGATTGGCCGTGCGGGCGTTCGGGTTGCCCATGCAGGCGAGACTGTCCGCCCGCTGCTGGTCGGTGTAGAAGATCAATACGTTCTTACGACGCGACATCGGCAGTCCTTTCCTGTTTCAGGTTCTGTCGGAAGCGTAGCAGGAACCGGGTGCGCAGACCACCCGCGGAACCGCCACTCGCGGTTGACACGCCCGGGGAAATCACTACAAGAGCACCGTCGCGTCACGGCCTGTCTCGCCGATCGCGACGGAAGGGATGCTGCCGGTGACGATACGATCGCTCATCCTGGGATTGCTTGCGGCCGCGTGCATCGCGGGCGTCGGGTACATCAACGACTCGGTGCTCTGGCTGACGCCCCTGGTGGGCAATCACCTGCCGATCATCGTCTTCGGCTCGCTGATCGTCTGCGTGGGCGTCCTCAACCCCCTGCTGCGCGTCGGACGGCGTCTGCGGCGGCTCGCGCCGGGCGAGCTGGCGGTCATCGTCGCCCTGGCGCTGGCGGCGTGCTCGGTGCCCGGCAGCGGGCTGATGCGGACGTTCGTCAACGCCCTCGCCCTGCCCGCCCATTACAACCGCCAGCTCCCGGGCTGGCAGCGGCGGGAAGTGCTCGACTACGTGCCCGACGCGCTGCTCGCCGCCGATGGCGAGTACAGCGCGGACGTGCACACCCCCCTGCTGGTCGGCGCCGGAGAGCCCGGCGACCCGATCGGCATGGACGAGGTGCCCTGGAGCGCCTGGGGCGGACCGCTGTCGGTCTGGATCCCACTGGTGGCGCTGATCGGGCTGTGCTGCATCTGCCTGGCCGTCATCGTCCACACGCAGTGGTCCCGTCGGGAGCGCTTGCGATACCCGATCGTCGCCTTCGCCTCGTCGCTGCTCGAGCAGGACGGCCGGGCCGTGCCGCCCATTCTCCGCAGCCGGGCGTTCTGGATGGGCCTCGCCGTGGTGCTGACGATCCGCGTGATCAACGGGCTCGGCACCGAAGCCTGGGGCGTGATCGAGCTGCAGATCCCGCTCCAGATGAACCTCTGGCCGGTCGCGGAGAAGTACCCGAGCATCGGCGCCATTCCCGCGATCGACTGGCTTCTCAAGCCGATGGTCTGGCCGGCGGTGGTGGGCTTCAGCTTCTTCCTGGCCACCGACGTCGCGTTCTCGCTGGGCATCTCGCACATCCTGTACGTGATCGTCACGGCGCTGGTGCTCCGCTCGGGCGTCGATCTCGGCACGGCGTACCTGACCGGCGGCGGGCAGGCCTGGCAGTACTTCGGAAGCTACGTCGGGGTGGCGCTGATCATCGCCTACACCGGGCGGCGGTACTACAGGAGTGTGCTTCTCGGCGCGGCGGGCTTCCGGACCAGCGACGCCGACCGCTCGGCCGTGTGGGCGATGCGCCTGCTGGTCCCCGCCGCCGCCGCGACCGTGGCGATCTTCGTCGGCATCGGGCTCGACTGGATGTTCGCGGTCATCCTCGTTCTGGCGATACTGCTGATGTACACGGTGATGACGCGCATCAACGCCGAGAGCGGGCTGTTCTTCTGCCAGCCGGGCTGGCAGCCGCTGGCGCTGTTCATCGGGTTGTTCGGAGCGGCCGCCATGGGAGCCCAGGCGTACATCATCATCGCCCTCGCCTGCGCCGTGATCACGATCGACCCGCGCGAATCGCTCATGCCCTTTGTGGCGAACGGGCTGAAGCTGTCCGAGCGGACGCAGGTCCGCCCGGCGCGGACGGCGCGGTGGTCGGCCCTGGCGCTGCTGATCGCCCTGGCCGTCGCGACGCCGGTGGTGCTCTGGGCGGCGTACAACTTCGGCCTCCAGGAGAACGACGGGTGGGCGATGCGCTACGTGCCGAAGATGCCCTTCGACGCCCTGGTGGGCGCCCTGAGCGACATCCCCGAGGGCACGCCGGACCGCCTGTCCGCGTGGGACCACCTGACGCGGATGAGCCCCGACCTGTCCTTCTTCGCCTGGGCCGGCGCCGGGCTGGTCGGCGTGCTGGTCCTCAGCACCCTGCGCCTCCGCTGGGTCTGGTGGCCGATTCACCCGATCTTCCTGCTCGTCTGGGGCACCTTCCCGCTGGGGATGTTCCACGCCTCGTTCCTGATCGGCTGGCTCATCCGCACGCTGATCACCCGCTTCGGCGGACGCAACGCCTACCGGCGCGCGCTGCCGTTCATGATCGGCGTGATCGCGGGCGACCTGCTGGCGGGACTGATCTTCATGGCCGCGGGGGCGGTGTACTACCTCGCCACGGGTCTCATCCCCCCGACCTACCGCGTCTTCCCCGGGTGAGGGCGACCCAGGCCCGCCGGAAACGACGGCGCCGCGCGGAGCGCGCCGGCTCAGCTCCCGTGCCAGTACCAGAACGCCCCGTTGAAGTCCGTCTGCATCGAGAAGTTGCCCGTCGTGTTGATCTCTTCGCTGTAGTAGCCCGAGCCTTTGGACTCGACCCGCCCGTCGGTGAACAGGAGGTTCTGTCCGTCCGGCAGCAGGCGCGACGGGCCGGGGTGGTTGATGGAGACGGCGTCGCCCCAGGCATATCCCGGTCCGCCGCCCCAGTAGACGTTGTCGCCGGCGAGGATCAGATCGGCCCCCTCCTCCCGGGCGCGAGGGGGTACGAGCGTGTCGCCCCAGTTGACCACGGTCCAGTTGCCCAGCTTGTTGCTGTCCCAGATGTTGCCCACGTAGAAGTAGTTCGTCATGTATCGCCCGCCCCACCAGTCGTCGCTGGTCACCTGCGCCGGCCAGCGCCAGCCGCTCGCGCCCGGGCAGAGGTGCCCCTGCCCGGTGACGCCGTACTCGGCCCACATCTCGATGGTCGTGCCGTTGCGCTTCCACAGCCCGTCGTCGGCGTCGCTCTCCCAGCCGTTCATATAGGCGGGATAGGGCAGGCGATGCCACGGATTGCGGGCGCAGAAAGACTGCGGCCAGCGGTCGTGGTCCTCGCGCAGCAGGTGGGCCGCCATCCCCCACGTCCGCAGGTTGACGGCGCACGCCGACATCCGCGCCAGCTCCCGCGCCCGCTTGAGCGAGGGCATGAGGATGCTCACCAGCAGCGCGATGATGGCGATGACGACCAGAAGCTCGATCAACGTGAAACCGCCGGGTCCACGCTGCCTCGCTGCAGGCCGCCCCAGGGGCTTTGAAGAGCGCCCCACCAAGGCGAGCCGCCCCGCAGACGGGACGTCCGGCGCGTTGACGCTCGAACCGTCGAAGGCCCCGAATTGCCCGCGTCGGCTGTCCCCCGCAGCCGTCGGGATGCGCCATGTGCGGCGACGTGCGTTCAATGCCCGCCTCCGGGAGCGTCTTCATTCCGCTGGATGACGTGCGATCCGACGAAACAGCAAAGACCGTGGGCGCATCCTACCATAAACACGCGGAGCGGCAAGGCGCTGCCGCATGCTGCCGGAAGCCGCCAGCCGCGAATCCAGCACGCTCGAAGCCGGAGTCGAATGCATCAGACACGGCCTATTGCGGCTGTAGGCGCCTGGATCCCGGCGCGTCCTGGCGAGGGCCTCGGATTATGGGGCATGAGCTCCGGGCTGCTGATTACTGCTGTGCACAACAGTTGCGTTCCGGTCGGAGACCAGACGCCGATCTGTGTGCCGTCCGACGGTTGCGCCCGTCGCGGGGGAGATGAGAAGGCCCCTCCCGATAGAGGCGTGCGCAGGCTACTCCCACCCGAATCGCTGCCCGGTCAGGCTGGTGTAGGCCTCGATGTACTTCTCGCGGGTCTTCTGGACCACCTCGGTCGGCAGCGGCGGCGCGGGGGGCGTGCGGTCGAAC
>CAZADC010000108.1:0-9836 GCA_964483755.1 uncultured Planctomycetaceae bacterium
TCGTGTAGGCCGGGCGGATCACGACCGGGTAGCCCAGGTCCGCCGCGATGCGCTCGGCCTCCTCGACGCTGGTCACCGCCTCGCTGCGCGGCATCTCGATGCCGAGGCGGTCCATGGTCCGCTTGAAGCCGGTGCGGTCCTCGCCGCGCTCGATGGCGTCCAGCCCCACGCCGATGACCCGCACGTCGTACTTCTCGAGCACGCCGGCCTTGTGCAGCTCGCAGGAGAGGTTCAGCCCGGACTGCCCGCCGAGGTTCGGCAGCAGCGCATCGGGGCGCTCCTTCTCGATGATCCGGGTCGCCGACGCCAGCGTCAGCGGCTCGATGTACGTCACGTCCGCCATCTCCGGGTCGGTCATGATCGTGGCCGGGTTCGAGTTCATCAGGACGATCTCGTAGCCCAGCTCGCGCAGCGCCTTGCACGCCTGCGTGCCGGAGTAGTCGAACTCGCAGGCCTGCCCGATGACGATGGGCCCGCTGCCGATGATCATTACCTTGTTGATGTCGGGATGCTTGGGCATGCGGCGGTCTCTCTTTCAGCTTGGCGGTGAAATCGTGCGGGGAAGCGCCGGCGCGCGGTCAGACGGCCTCGATGCAGGACGGGGGCTTGGTGGCGATGTTGTAGGTGACGCTCACGACGCCGGGCACCTCGGCCGTGATGCGGTCGGCGATCCGGCGCAGCGTCTCGAAGGGCAGGTCCGTCGGCGAGGCGGTCACGGCGTCGGCGCTGTCCCAGCAGCGCACCTCGATCTGGCGCCCGAAGTCCCGCCTGCCGTCGCGCAGGCCGGTCACGCGGTCCTCGTGGAGCACGGCGAGGTACTGAAAGGCGTCCACGTCGCGGAGCTCATGCTCGACGATCCCGGTCGCCGCCCGGACCAGCTCGATGCGCTCCGGGGTGACCTCCCCCACCACCCGCGCGGCGAGCGCGGGCCCGGGGAACGGCGGGCGGTCGAAGATCTCCCGCGGGAGCCTCAGCGCCTCGCCCACCACGCGGACCGCCGGCTTACGCAGGCGGATGATCGGCTCGAGCACCTGGTAGCCGTACGCCTCCTCGGTGTCGATGCCGAGCTGCGCGAGGATGTTGTGCTGCCGCTTGACGCCGGCGACCGTCTCCTCCACGTCGGTGAAGTTGGTGCCCTGGAGCAGGACCTTCGCGCCGCAGTCGGCGACCAGCTTGCCGAAGACGTCCTTATAGAAGACTTCCGTTATCCCCTTGTCGCGCTTCTCCTCGGGGTCGGTCACGCCCGCCAGCGCGGCGAAGAAGCGGTCCTTCGCGTCGACCACCTCGACCTTCACGCCCAGGTCGGCGAACACCTTCACCACGTAGTCGGCCTCGCCCTCCCGCATCAGGCCGTTCTCGATGAAGTAGGTGATCAGGTTCTCGCCCGGTGCCCGAGCAGCGTGACGACCGAGGAGTCGACCCCGCCGGACAGCGCGTTGACGGCCTTGCCGTCCCCCACCGCCTTCCGGATCGCGTCGATCTGCTCGTCAATGAAGGCCTGCGGGTCCAGGTCCTGCAGCTCGATCTCGCGTGGTTCCACGTCGGCTCTCCTTCCGCCGCTTCGACGGTCCTTTTCCCTGTGCGTCCGCTCAGCCGCAAGCTGGCGCTCCGCGCCCTTCCTCCGAAAGAAGGACGCGCGGAAGACAGCGCCGACCCGCGGCGGGAGATTCTCGCCGCTCGACCGCGCGCAGGCAAGTGAGAGTTCGGCTCCTATCGGGAACGCCATACAGGTGACTGACTCCTGTCGGCCTTCGCGAAGCGTGGTGGTCTGCGCTGCCTGCCGAGGGAATGAAGGCCCGTAGGTGTCCCCCGACCCACAGCACAGGTTGACGCCGGGCCGCCCGGCCGGGTATTGTTTGGATTCTCCGCCCCGGACAGTAGGATAGCGTCCTATGCCGAACCCCCCGAAGCTGACCGTCCTGAGTCTCGACGGCGTCCCGCACGGGCTCGCCGTCGAGTTGATGGACCGCGGCGACATGCCGAACTTCGCCCGCCTGTGCGAGCAGCACGGACGACCGGTCCTGATGCGCTCGGTGTTTCCGACCGTTTCCTGCGTCGCGTGGGCCTGCTACGCGACGGGGCGCAACCCGGGCAAGCACGGCATCTACGGATTCATCGACCGCCGTGCGGGCACGTACGACCTGGCCTTCCCCAACGCCGCGACAATGCGCGGGCCGAACCTGTGGGAGATTCTTTCCGGCCGCGGGAAGAAGGTGTTCGGGATGAACGTGCCGAGCACCTACCCGCCGCGAGCGGTCAACGGCGTGCTGATCGGGGGCTTTCTCGCCCCGTCGATCGAGAAGGTCGCCTACCCGCCCGAGACGGCGGGGTACCTGCGCGGCATCGACTACCGCATCGACAGCGACGCCGCCCTCGCCCGCGAGTCCAAGCGGGCGATGCTCGGCGACCTCGCCACGACCCTCGCGCGACGCACCGAGGCGATGCTGCACTTCCTCGGCGACCACGAGTGGGACTTCTTCCACACGCATGTAATGGGCACCGATCGGATCAACCACTTCCTGCTCGCCCAGGGACGCGACGGTGCCGGGGCGATGGGCGAGGGGTTCCGCGCCTACTACCGGAAGGTGGACGAGACGATCGGGCGACTGCTGGAGGCGATCAACGACGCGCCGCTGATGATCCTCTCCGATCACGGCTTCTGCCCGATCCGCTACGAGGTGCAGCTCTCGCGATATCTGGTCGAGCGCGGGTGGACCTGCCCGGCCGAACCGGTGCAGCATCCGCTGTCGATCGACCCCGACCGGTCGCGGGCCTTCTGCATGATCCCCGGACGCATCTACGTCAACGTGCGGGGACGGGAAGGCGCCGGGTCCGTCGACCCGGGCGAGTACGAAACGGTCCGCGAGCGGCTCACCGCCGATCTGCTGGCGCTGCAGAGCCCCGAAGGCGAACCGGTGATCCGGCGCGTCGTCCGGCGCGAGGAGCTCTACTGGCCGGGCGGAGCGGACCGACCCGACCCGTCGCGCTCGGCGCCGGTGGACGTGCCGCCCTACGGGCAGGCGGCCGACCTGATCGCCATACCGTATGACGGGTTCGATCTCAAGATGGGCATGATCGCGCCGAAGACGTTCATTCGCACCGAGCTCGAGGGCATGCACACGGCCCACGACGCGATGCTGTTTACGCGCGGCGTCGAGCCGCCGTCCGGCGACGCGGACATCCGCCGCCTCGCCGGCCCGATCCTCGACGCGCTGGACGTGGACCGCCCCCACGAGCTGGACGCGGAAGACGTGCCGCTGCCGGAAGGAATCCTGTAATCGCCGACACGCCCCCGCGCGCCGGACCGCGCGGCCGGACGACGAAGCCCCTCAACCAGGTGACACGATGGACAAGCTCAGCGAGCTGGAGAACCAGAGCATTTACATCATCCGCGAGGCGCACGTGCACTTCCGGAACCTGGCGCTGCTCTGGTCGATCGGGAAGGATTCGACGGCGCTGCTGTGGCTGTGCCGCAAGGCGTTTTTCGGCAAGCTCCCCTTCCCGGTTCTGCACATCGACACGAGCTTCAAGTTCCCGGAGATGTACCGCTTCCGCGACGAGTACGCCGAACGATGGGGCCTGGACCTGATCGTCGCGCGCAACGAGCAGGCGCTGGCCCGCGGCGTAAGCTGCCAAGGCAACAAGCTCGAGTGCTGCAACGAACTGAAGACCAACGCCCTCAAGCAGGCGATCGCCGCACACGGGTTCGACGGGCTGCTGCTGGGCATCCGTCGCGACGAGCACGGCATCCGGGCGAAGGAGCGATACTTCTCGCCCCGCGACAGCCAGTTCAAGTGGAACTACGAGGATCAGCCGCCCGAACTGTGGGATCAGTACAAGTCCCAGGCGGCCGAGGACACGCACGTCCGCATCCACCCGCTGCTGCACTGGACGGAGATGGACATCTGGCAGTACGTCAAGCGGGAGAACATCCCGTTCACCGAGCTGTACCTCGCCCGCGACGGTCGGCGGTACCGCAGCATCGGCTGCAGGACCTGCTGCAGCCCGGTCGAATCGACGGCGGCGGACATCGAACAGATCATCGACGAGCTGTCGACCACCACCGCCGGCGAGCGCGACGGGCGGGCCCAGGACAAGGAAAACACCTATACCATGCAGAAGCTGCGCGCGCTGGGGTACATGTAATGCAGACGACGGATCAACAGCAGCGGGACCACCTGCGGTTCGTGGTGGTCGGAAGCGTCGACCACGGTAAGAGCACGCTGATCGGCCGGTTCCTCTACGACACCGGATCGCTGCCGGAATCGCAGCTCGAGGCGATGCGGCAGCTGGCGGCCGGGAGCGACGAGCAGGTGGAGTTCGCGTTCGTCCTCGACCACCTCGAGGAGGAACGGGACCGTCACATCACGATCGACACCGCCCAGAAGTTCTTCTCCTCCGACCGGCGGGACTACGTGATCATCGACGCGCCGGGGCATAAGGAGTTCCTCAAGAACATGATCACGGGCGCGTCGCAGGCGACGGCGGCGCTGCTGCTGCTGGACGTGGACGAGGGCATCCGCGAGCAGACCCACCGCCACGCGTTCATGCTGCATCTGCTGGGCATCCGCCAGCTCGTCGTCGTGCTGAACAAGATGGACAAGGTTGACTGCGACCGGGCGCGGTTCGAGGAGATGTCCGAAAAGGTCAGCGACCTGCTCGAGCAGGTGACGCTGGACCGCATGGCGATCATCCCCGCCTCGGCGCTGCGCGGCGATAACATCGTCAACCGCTCCGAACGCATGGACTGGTACGACGGTCCGACGGTAACCGAGGCGCTGGACCTGTTCCGCCCGTCGCTGGCCGACGAGTCGCGCCCGTTCCGTCTGCCGGTGCAGGACGTCTACGAGATCGACGGGCGTAAGCTCGCCGTCGGGCGCGTCGCCTCCGGACGCGTCGCGGTCGGCGAGGCCGCCACGCTCCAGCCGGAGGGGACGGACGTGGAGATCGCCGCGCTGGAGAAGTTCGAGGAGACGCTCCGCACCGCGGCCGCGGGGGAGTCGATCGGCTTCGCCGTCCGCGGCGACGGCGAGCTGCGCCGCGGGCAGACGCTGTGCTCGCCCGACGAGGCGCCGCGAGCCGCCCAGACGATCGTGCCGAAGGTCTTCTGGATGTCCCCCGAGCCGCTGAAGCGAGGCGAGACGGTCACGCTCCGTCTGGCGACGCAGGAGGTGTCCTGCACGGTCGAGCGCATTTCCAACCGCCTGGACTCCGGCAGTCTGAAGGTCGTTGAGGAATCCGCCGAGTTGCTGGAGGACACCGAGGTCGCGGAGGTGACCTTCGCCGCCGAGCGACCGCTGCACTACGACAGCTTCCTCCGCGTTCCCGAGACGGGGCGCCTGGTCGTCATGCGGTCGACCGACATCGTCGGCGGGGGAATCCTGACGTAGAGCCCGCCGGCCGCCCGCGAACCGTTTGACGGTTCGCCGGTCGCGTGAAACAATCAGGCGTTCCCGGCGCCGGAGGGCCTGCGCCGGGCTCACGAGCCGGGCGAGCAACGCGCAGGCGGAGGCGAAGCACCCATGGCGGAGCGGCTTCTCAGCACCTGGCAGGCGGCCGAGCTGCTGGGGATTACCCAGAGCGCGGTCATCGGGTGGATCGAGAAAGGCCGACTGCCCTTCCAACGCCTGGACAACGGCGCCGTCCGCATCCGCGAGAAAGGCGTGCTCGATGTGCTCGATCGTCGCCGCGGCGAAAGCCCGCGACCGTCCGGCGCAGCGGAACGCCCCGTCGAGGATGAGACATCCGGCGAGGCGTCCGGCCAATGCGACGGGCGCGACGATACCCCGCAGGTCGACCCGCCCCAGGCCCCCGCCGTCGATCCTGATGTCGGCGCCGATACGCCTCGTCCGGCCGTCTCGGGCAAGCCCGAGGACGTACCGGAATCCGTTGCGGAAAGCGGCCGGCAATCCGAATCCGAACCCGAGCCCGGTACGACGGCAGACGATCACCGCATCCGCCGTAACACACCGGCGCCCGAAGAGACCGCCGACCCGGCCGTGGAAGCCTGGCTCGACGGCCCGCCCTCACGCTCCGGACAGGTCCTCGCCGCCCTGGTGCAGGACGCGCTGGCGCGCGGCGCTTCTCACGCGCACCTCGCCCGCGTCAACGGCGAGGTTCGGCTGACGCTGCGGATCGACGGACAACTGTGCCGCCGCCGAGGCGTGGGCGCCCGCCTGGACAATGAACTCGCCGACGAGTTGTTCGCTCGCCTGCGCAGCCTCGCCGACGCGGATGCAGCCGACCGGTCGAAGGGGCTCTTGGACGTCCACCTCGCCGCCACCCACCGCGGCGAGGAGGCGACGCTCGCGATGCGGCCGATCGCCTGGACCGACGAAATGGTGCTGCTTCCGAACGGGCTCGCGCCCGCGCGAGAGCTGCTTGCCGACGGGCGAGGCATGGTGTGCGTCGTCGGGGCCGGCGTGCGTAGCCGAAGATCGCTTCTGCACGCACTGGCAGGGGGGCCGGGCGACGAATGCGTGTCGCAATGGGAGGAGTTGGCGCATCCCGCCCGGTGCGCCGAGGCGACGGCGGAGGCGTCGGACCGCCCCGTCGCGGTCAGCCTGCCGACCGATTCGATCACCGACGCGCTGGCGATGCTGACCGACGCGGCCGACGCGGGACGCCTGGCCCACGCCCTTCGCGGCCTGGCGGCTCCGTTCGTCGTGCGTCGCCTGTGCGCCTCGTGCGCCGTGCCCGGCGAAACGGCCCCGGCGCTGCTCGAGCGCGTGGGGATTCAACCTGAAGAGCTGGAGAAGGCCGCGGCGCCGGTCGGCTGTGAGTGGTGCGGGTGGACCGGCTACCGAGGGCGGGGAATGCTCGTCGCGACCGTCGAGGTGGACGAGGCGCTGCGGAGCCTCCTGCGGCGCGAGCAGTCGCTCGGGGCGTCCATGCTGGCCGAAAGCCGCCGTCGCGTCTCGACCCGCCGCGAGGGACTCGCCGCCGTCCGCGCCGGGCTGACGACGCTCAGCGAGCTTCTCCGCGCAGCCGGCAGAGCGATTGAACACTGAGACGGTTCGTAAAGCTCGGAGCCAAGGACGCCTGCGGTGCACCCATCAGATCAGCGGGCTCATCAATCGCGCCAGGTCGTCGACCGTGCGGCGGGTCCACGGGCTTGCGTCCAGTTCGCCGCGGTCGATCCGCCGCGAAGCCGCGATGTAGCCCTCCTGGATCTCCAGCAGCCTCTCGATCATGCCGCGCGTGTAGATCAGCAGGTTCGCCTCGACGTTCAGACGGAACGAGCGGATGTCGTAATTCGCCGAACCGACCATCGCCAGGTTGTCGTCGACGGTCAGCGTTTTGGCGTGGAGGAAGCCCTTCTCGTAGTAGTACGCGTCGACGCCGAACTGCACCAGGCGACGGAAGTAGCTTCGGGCGGCGGCGTTGACGATCATGCTGTCGCTGCGCCGCGGGATGATGATCTGGACGGTCACGCCGCGCCCGGCGGCGAGGCGCAACGAGGTGATCAGCAGCTCGTCGGGCACCAGGTAGGGCGTGGTCAGGACGACCCGTCGTGTCGCCTGGTTGATCATCGACACGGCGACGTCCAGCACCGGCGTCGAGGGGTACATCGGCCCGCTCGGCAGCGCCTGAAGCGTCTCGTCCCCGTCGTCGTCGCAGGGCGGGAACAGCCCGTCGTCCGACAGCATCGCGCCGGTCTCGTAGCTCCAGTCCTCGAGGAACAGAAGCTGGACCTGGTGCACAATCGGCCCGCTCAGGCGCACGAACAGGTCCCGGTAGCTGACGTAGTCCCGGTTGCGGTCGCAGACGTTCCACGAGCCGAGATACGCCGTGCGCCCGTCGATGACGGCCACCTTGCGATGGTTGCGGAGGTCGATACGGCTGAAGTGGCTGCGAAGCGGGTTGACCGGCAGCGCCTCACGGACGTCCACCCCCCCGCGGCGCATCCGCTTGCCCAGGCGGCCGAACATGCTCAATGATCCGACACTGTCGGCGATGAGACGGCAGGACACGCCTCGCTTCGCGGCGCGGATCAGCGCCTCGCCGACGCGCCGGCCCGTGGTGTCGTCCTCGAAGATGTAGAACCCCATGTGAACGTGCCGCTCGGCCGAGTTGACCTCGTCGACCAGCCGCGCGACCCTGTCCTCGTGCTCGACGAAGAACGTCGCGCGATTGCCCCCGACCGCGGCGATCGCCCCACCGGCCTCGGCGAGCCGCTCGATCCCGCGGGACCGCTCAACCGCCTGCCGTCGGGCGGAGTCCTCCTTGATCTCCCGGAACCGCCCCGTCGCGCGGGCCTGCTCCACGACACGCCGATACCGCGCCACCCGCCGCCGGCCGAACGGGTTCTCCCCCAGGCTCGCGTACAGCACGAGCCCCGCCCACGGCAGCGCGAACAGGATGGCCAGCCAGGCCCACGCCTTGGCGGCTGCGTAGCGCCGGGCGAGAACGGGCGCCATGATCAGCGCCACCGCCCAGCCCGACAGAATCACCGTCCAGGTCCAGAAGTGCATCATCGTCGCATTGTAAGCACGCAATCGTGCGCAAAGCGCGGTGTCCTTCCAAGGGCGCCGCGAGCGCTCCACGGTTCGGCGCGCGGCGCTCCGGGCCTTTGCCCCGAGCAAGCAGGCCGCCGCGCCACGCGGAAGATACACCCGACTTCGTTCAGCTCACGTCGTTCACTGCGACAGTCGCTTCAACCGGTTTGCCCTGCGGACGAAGGCGCGGGTCTCCCGCCGGACGCGATCGACGAATTCGTTGTCCTGGGGTTCGCCCAGCACGGCCTTCATCTGTTCGTCCGAGTCGTAGACCATGCGGCGGAACGGGTTCTCGAAGTCCTTCCGACGGGCCGCCTCGACCCGCTCGGCAATGCCGCGCTGCACGTCCTTGGCCCGTTCGAGCGCGTCGGCCCACTGGTCGGACGACAGGCTGCGCGTGCCCAGCAGCTCGCGCAGCACGGCGTAGGCGTGCCGGGCCTTCTCGCGGGGGTAGCGGCGCCAGAGCTTCGCGTAGGCGGCGTGCACGGCGTCCCACCCGTCGAGCTTGCCCGAACGAATGTCCGCGCGAAGCTTGTCGACGTCACGTCCCGGGACGAGCTGTCCTCCCAGGTTGACCCACCGCGTCGTACGCCGCCCGCCGAGGGACTTTCTGAGGGCCGCCAGAGCGCCCGGCTTCTCGCGCTCGGTGAAGTCCATGAGGTTCCTGGCCGCGTAGTACAGCAGCATCTCGCAGTAGGCGGCGTACGCCCGGCCGGCGCGGAGGATCACCGCCTTGCGCCGGGAGTTCTCGACGGTCCCCGGCTCGAGCGCGATCTCGTCGGGCGGTCCGTCCGGGCTCTGCAGCGCCGCACGCCCCGCCTCGCGCAGCCGCTCGTCGCTGCGGCGGTCCGACCCGCCGGCATTCGCCCCCGCCCATCGTTCCAGGAGGGACAGCGCGCGGAGAATCTCCTCGACGGTGTCGGGCGCGAGGTAGTCGAACTCGACGTTCTGGACCGGATCGATCCGCTCGTCGCGGGCGCGGAACTTCCAGGAGTTTCTCGCCAGGGCGTAGGTGTTGTACATCCACCAGTAGGCCGGGAGGATCACGAGCCGGTCGGCGGCGACGTCGTTGGCGACGAGCGAGAACGGCAGCGGCACGTCCAGCTCGGCCGGGTAGTCGCCCTTGGCGAGCAGCGTGAAGGAGGCGAAGCGCGAGTTGTGCTTGATGCTCACGCAGAGCCCCGGCCAGAACCCGCGTCCGGCGTGGATCTCCCCGTCCGGGGCGCGGGAGTTGTGGTTCGAGCCGATCGTCGCCCCCGCCGCGATGTTGCTCTGCCCCATCACCAGCGAGGCGATGAGGAAGCTGTTGTTGTGGTGCTGCTCGTGGGCGGGGAAGAT
>CAZADC010000109.1:0-9827 GCA_964483755.1 uncultured Planctomycetaceae bacterium
CGTGCTGCCCCGCGACCGGGCCGAGGCGTTCCGCGCCGGCGAGTCGGACGGGCGGAATTGACACGGCCGCCCCGGCGGGTATGCTGGCGGCTCCTCGACCCTTCGAGCGATTAGGAGTGACTCATGCGCATCCTGTACCTGGACATCGACACCACGCGGGCGGACCACCTGGGCTGCTATGGCTACCACCGCGACACCTCGCCGACGCTCGACCGCCTGGCGGCAGAGGGGGTGCGGTTCGAGAACTGCTACGTCTCCGACGCCCCGTGCCTGCCCAGCCGCGCGAGCATGTTCCTCGGGCGGTTCGGCATCCACACGGGCGTGGTCAATCACGGCGGGCTGTGCGCGGACATTCGCCCCGTCGGGCGGGAGCGGAGCTTTCGCTGGACCCACAACCGCCCGGGGTTCATCGACTCGCTGCGCCACTGCGGCGTTCATCCCGTTTCCGTCAGCCCGTTCACCGAGCGGCACTCGGCGTTCTGGTTCTGCAACGGGTGGCGCGAGATGCACAACACAGGCTACGGCGGTATGGAGGACGCCCAGCAGGTGCTGCCGGCCGCGCTGGACTGGATCGAGCGCAACGCCGATCAGGATGACTGGATGCTGCACGTCAACCTGTGGGACCCCCACACGCCGTACCGGGCGCCGGAGGAGTTCGGCGAGCCGTTCGCCGACCAGCCGCTCGAGGGCTGGTATACCGAGGAGCTGCGCCAGCAGCAGTGGAACAGCTTCGGGCCGGGCACGCCCCAGGAGCCGGGCGGCAACTACGGGCGGCCGGTGCCGGAGGACAGGTTCCCGCGCGTCGTCAACTCCATCGACTCGATGGAGGCCTACACCAAGTGGATGAACGGGTACGACACGGGCATCCGCTACGCCGACGCGGCGTGCGCGAAGATACTCGACGCGCTGGCGGAAAAGGGCGTCCTCGACGACACCATCGTCATCATGACCTCCGATCACGGTGAGAACCAGGGCGAGTTGGGCGTGATCGGCGACCACGCCGTGGCGGACCACATCACCTCCCGCGTGCCGATGATCGTGCGCTATCCCGGCCTGCCGGGCGGGCGCGTGGACGAGGGGCTCCACTACCAGACCGACATCGCGGCCACGCTGATCGAACTGCTCGGCGGCGACGTGCCGGACTCGTGGGACGGGCGGAGCTTCGCCGAGGCGTTCCGCGCCGGCGAGTCCGACGGGCGCGACTGCGTCGTCGCCAGCCAGAACGCCTGGTCCTGCATGCGGGCGGTGCGCTGGGAGGACAACATGTTCATCCGCTGCTTCCACACCGGGCTGAAGAACCTGCCCGAGCGGATGCTTTTCAACGTCGTCGAGGACCCGCACGAGCTGGACAACCTCGTTGACGATCAGCCCGAGCTCGCCGACCACGGGCAGCGCCTGCTGGAGCAGTGGACCACCGAGATGCTCACCGACAGCGACTACGAGACGGACCCCCTCTGGCAAGTGATGCGCGAGGGCGGGCCGTTCCACACGCGTTCGAGCCTGGAGTCCTACTGCAAGCGCCTGCGCGAGACCGGCCGGGCGCACCACGCCGACTTCCTCGAGGCGAACCCGACGGGCATCCCGCGGTAGCGGCGGCCACGGCGCCGGCGCTGCAAATCCCCGGCCGCACAGTAACTTTCCCTTGTCTCGCGGTTTGATAAGAAGGCGGTGGCTGGTATGCGCGCGCCGCGGAGCAGTCCACGTCGCAACGACTTCCGGAGAGAGCGATGACCGATAATCCGAGCACCCAGGACGTCGAAGCGCCCCAGGCGACCATTGCCGAGGGCGACGACATGCAGGCGGTCAAGGACCTCAACGCCGCCTACGAGCAGATGACCGAGCAGCTTTCCCGCGTGATCGTGGGACAGAAGGAGGTCATCGAGCAGGTGCTGGCGGCGATGTTCTGCCAGGGGCACTGCCTGCTGGTCGGCGTGCCCGGGCTCGCCAAGACGCTGCTGGTCTCCACCGTCTCGCAGGTCCTGCACCTGTCGTTCAAGCGGATCCAGTTCACGCCGGACCTCATGCCCTCGGACATCACGGGCACCGACGTGCTCGAGGAGGACCGCACCACGGGCAAGCGCGTCTTCCGGTTCGTGCACGGGCCGCTGTTCGCCAACATGATCCTCGCCGACGAGATCAACCGCACGCCGCCCAAGACGCAGGCGGCCCTGCTCGAGGCGATGCAGGAGCACCGCGTCACCGCCGGCGAGGAGACCTACCACCTGCCCGAGCCGTTCTTCGTCCTCGCCACCCAGAACCCCATCGAGCAGGAGGGAACCTACCCGCTGCCCGAGGCGCAGCTCGACCGGTTCATGTTCAACATCACCGTGGACTATCCCTCGGCCGACGAGGAGCTGCAGATCATGAAGCAGGTCACCGGCACCTATCAGGCCGAGCTGACCGCCGCCCTCAGCGGCGAGGACATCCTCCGCCTCCAGGAGATCGTCCGCCGCGTGCCCGTCGCCGACCACGTGTTCCGGTACGCCAGGGACCTCGCCCGCTCGTCGCGCCCGGGTTCCAACGATGCGCCCGACTTCATCAACGAGCTGATCAACTGGGGCGCCGGTCCCCGCGCGAGCATCTACCTGATCCTCGCCGCCAAGGCGCGGGCGATTCTCCACGGCCGGTACCACGCGACCACCGACGACGTCCGGGAGATGGCGCTGCCCGTATTGCGGCACCGCATCATCACGACCTTCAACGCCGAGGCGGCCGGGATCACCAGCGACGAGATCATCCTGCGGATGCTCTCGGAGATCCGCCCGCCGATGGAAGGCGAGGCCTGAACGGGGTCCGAACCAGGACACAGACGGAATCGAGGAAGCGAATGAGAATCGGAGTGTGCACGAGTCCCGACGCGATCGCCGAACCGGTCGACGGGCTGGACTACGTCGAGGGAACCGTCGGCGATCTTCTCTGCCCGCGCGAGCCGGACGAGGCGTTCGAGCGGCGGCTCGCGGCGATCGGGGCCTGCCCCGTCCCCGTCGAGGCCGTCAACTGCTTCCTCCCCGGCGACCTGAAGACCACCGGCCCGGAGGTGAACATCCCGGGCGTGGATGACTACGTCGCGACGGCCCTGGCCCGCGCGCAGCGGGCGGGCATCGTCACGATCGTCTTCGGCTCCGGCGGCAGCCGGGGCGTCCCCGACGGGTGGGACATGGAGGAGGCCCGCGGGCAGCTCGTCGAGCACCTCAAGCGCTGGGGCGCCGGCGCAGCCGAGGCGGGCGTCACCATCGCCCTCGAGCCGCTCCATGCAGCCGAGTGCAACATCGTCACGACCGTCGGCGAGGGCGCCGACGTCGTCCGCCGCGTCGGGCATCCGAACGTCCGCCTGCTGGCCGACACGTACCACATGCTCCGCGAGGGCGACCCGCCGGAAGCCATCGCTGAGGCGGGCGGGCTGATCGCCCACGTGCACTGCGCCGAGGGCGACGGGCGCGGACCGCTCGGAACCGTCGGCGAGGACCAGCGTCCGTTCTTCCGCGCCCTGACCGGCGCCGGATACGACGGGCGGGTCAGCATCGAGGCCCGCTGGGAGGACTTCGCCGCCCAGCTTCCCGACGCCTTGAAGACGCTGCGGGAGCAGATCGACACCGCCTGATCGGTTGGCCATGGATACGCGCGGGACACAACCCGAGTACACGCGCCTGCTGGACCCCGACGCCCTGGCGAAGATCCATAGGCTGGAGCTGATCGCCCGCGGCATCGTCGAGGGGTTTGTCTCCGGGCGCCACCGGAGCCCCTACAAGGGCTTCTCCGTCGAGTTCGCCGAGCATCGCCAGTACGCCCCCGGCGACGACCTGCGCGATCTCGACTGGCGTGTCTTCGGAAAGTCCGACCGATACTACGTCAAGCAGTACATCGAGGAGACGAACCTCCGGGCGACGATCCTGCTCGACGGCAGCGGGTCGATGAAGTACACCGGCTCACAGGCGGCCCGGCGGAACGGACAGCCCGTCAGCAAGTTCGAGTACGGGCGCCTGCTGGCGGCGTCGCTGGCGCACCTGATGATCCACCAGCAGGACGCCGTCGGACTGGTGACCTTCGACACCGACGTGCGGCGCTACATCCCCGCGCGCTCGCGGGTCAGCCACCTGCGGGCGATCCTCCAGGAGCTCGTCGACGCCCGCCCGGGCGAGGAGACGTCCCTCGCCGCCGTGTTCCACGACATCGCCGAACGCGTCCACCGGCGCGGGCTGGTCGTGATCATGTCCGACCTGTTCGACGACGCCGAGGAGATTCTCAACGCCCTGCACCACTTCCGCTACCGCAAGCACGAGGTGCTGCTGCTGCACGTGATGGCCGAGGAGGAGCTGACCTTCCCCTTCGACCAGTGGAGCGACTTCCGCGACCTGGAGCTCCGCAGCGACCACGTGCAGCTCGATCCGCGGTCCGTCCGGGCGGCGTACCTCGACCAGGTGCGGAGCTTCATCCGCCGCATCGAGCTCGGCTGCGGGCAGATGAGCGTCGATTACGTCCAGATGTCCACGAAACAGAGCTTCGACAAGGCGCTGGCTCACTACCTTGCCCAGCGAAGGAGCCGGGCCACGGCGCATTAGAGGCGGGAACGCACACTCATCATGACGTTTCTGAACTGGACAATGCTGCTGGGCCTCGCGGCCGTCAGCGTGCCGATCGTGATCCACCTGCTCAACCGCCGCCAGGCGCGACGGGTGGAGTGGGGGGCGATGCAGTTCCTCCGCGCGTCGCTGGCGTCGCGGAACCGGCGGATTCTCATCGAGGAGATCATCCTCATGGCGATCCGCTGCCTGTGGATCGCGCTGGTGGCGCTGGCGCTCGCCCGCCCATTCGCCCCGTCGCGAAGCGCCGTGCCGTGGGCGCTGGTCGTCCCGGCCGTGCTGATCGCGGCCGTGCTGGCGGCGCTGGCGGGGGCGATGTGGCGTCAGCGGCGTGTCCGCTGGCGGCTGCTCGGCGTCGCCGGCGTCCTGCTGCTGCTGGCGGTCGGCACGAGCGTCTACGAGCGGATCGCCCAGGGGCGCATGTGGACGGTCTCCGGCGGCGAGAAGGACGTCGCCATCGTCATCGACGCCTCGGAATCGATGCGCCTGAAGGTGGCGGGCAGGAGCAACTTCCCCCGGGCGGTCGACGACGCCCGCGCCGTGGTTGCGGCGTGCCGGCCCGCCGACGCGATCAGCATCACCCTCGCCGGGAGCGTGCCGCGGCAGATCGTCGGCGCGCCGACGGCGGACCGACAGGCCGTCGCCGACGCGCTGAATGCCGCCGAACCGATCGGCGGCGCCATGCGGACGCTGGACGCGCTCAACGCCGCCGTGGCGTCGCTCGCCGAGGGGCACAATCCCGGCAAGAAGATCGTCCTGATCACCGACGCCCAGCGCGTCGGGTGGGACCTGTCGGCCGAGGCGCGATGGCGGTTCTTCGCCGAGGGCGCCGCCGATCTCCCGACCCCGCCGGAGTTGATCGTCCGCACCCTCCCGCTGCCGGAGAAGTTCATCAACGCCTCGGTGGCGGAGGTTACGCTCTCCCGCCCGATCGTCGGGGCCGACCGCGCCGTCGGGATCGACGTCAAGGTCGCCAACACCGGCGCCGAGCCGATCGACTGCGACGGCGTCGAGCTGCGGATCGACGGCGAGTACGTCGATCGCCTCGACGTCGGGCGCGTCCAGCCGGACGCCGCCGAGACCGTCCGCTTCCGACACCGCTTCACCGAGCCGGGCCGGCGGCGGCTGACACTTGAGCTGCTCGTTGACGACGACATGCCCGGCGACGACACCGCCGAGCGCGTCGTCAACGTCGTCGACTCCCTGCCCGTGCTGCTGGTCGACGGGGCGCCGTCGCTGCGGCCGCTGGAAGGCGCTGCCGCGTTCGTCAACGTCGCGCTCGCCCCGAGATCGACCGACCCCGAGGCGCCCGCGACCAACGACAACTCGACCGACACGAAGCCGTCGGACGATCTGCGATACCTCGTGAAGCCCCAGGTGATCCCCGCCCCGGACATCCGCACTGTTGAGAGCTTCGCGCCGTACCGGCTGGTCGTGCTCGCCGACGTCGCCACGCTGCCCGAGGCCACGGCCCGGTCGCTGGTGGACTTTGTCCGCAGCGGCGGCGGTGTGCTGGTGTGTCCCGGCGGGCGTGTCCGTCCGGAGTTCTACAACAACTGGATATCCCCGGCCGGGGCAATCGTATCCCCGGCGACGCTGACCGAGCGTCGCGCCGCGGCCGCCACGCCGGTGCGGCTTTCGCTGAAGACGTTCTCCCATCCGGCGCTGCAGGTGGTCGCCGACCAGGCCCGCTCCGACGCCGACGACGCCCTGGTCCGGGCTTACTGGCAGCTCGCCGCCGACGAGAAGGACCCCGACGTCCGCGTCGCCGGACGACTGGAGACGGGCGAGCCGCTGCTGGTCGAGCGGAGCTTCGGCAAGGGCTTCGTGCTGATGTCGGCGTTCTCGCTCAACCGCTCGGACACGAACTTGCCGACGCAAAAGTGTTTCGTGCCGCTCGTTCACGAGCTGGCGTACTACCTGGCGGCCGCGCGGGGCGACAGCACGAACGTCGAGCCGGGGTCCGAGGTGACCGTGGCGCTGACCCGCCGCGACGAGGACAGGACCGGTAAGGGCGATGCGCCGTACGTCGCGGGCGCCGCGGCCGAGGTGCTCACCCCGGACGGCGAGCGCCGCCCCGCCGGCGCCGCGACGGCCGGTGACCGGCTGCGCCTGAGCTTCGCCGGCACGGATCGACCCGGGCGGTATCGTTTCGTCCTGCCCGCCTATCTTCATCATCGCTACGTGAGCAAGGACGATCCGGCCGAGGGCGTTCCGTTCGTCGTCGTCCGCGCCGCCGCCGAAAGCCGCCTCGCCGCCCTGACGGCGGGGGAGCTCGAAGGCGTGGGCAAGCACGTCTCCGTCCGCCGCGCCGACAGCAGCGACGAGCTGACCTCCGCCCTGGCCGGCGGCGTGCCGGGCGAGGAGCTCTGGAAGGTGCTGGCGATCGCCGCGCTGGCGGCGCTGATCGCCGAGATCGCGCTGACCCGCTGGATCGCCGCGCGGCGTCGGACGCATCGCGTCGAAACGGTCTCGTTCGGTGAGGAGCTCAGCGACGCGGCCGGGTATCGCGCCCGCGCCCGCCAGATGCTGCGCAGCGGCGAGCGCGAGGAGGCGACCGTCGGATCATGATCGCCGCCGCCGAACATTACGCGCTGCCCGACGCCGTGCCGACCTGGGCGGTGTTCGCGCTGGCGGCTGCGGGCATCGTCGCGTGGATCCTCGTGCGCGAGCTGCGACGGTGGATGCCCGGACCGCGGGCGCGCGGCGGGCTGTTCGCGCTGCGCGTCGTCGTGGGCTTCATGGCGCTGCTCGGCATCGCGCAGGCGATGATGCGCGTCGTCGTGCTCGCGACGAACTGGCCGCTCTGGCCGCTCGCCCTCGGCGGGGCGGTCTGCGTCGAGTCGCTGCTGTCGCTCTACGCGCTGGAGCGCCGCACCGTGCCCCTCCGCGTCGGACGCCCGCTGGCGTGGTGCCGCGTGGCGATCTGCCTGCTCATCGTCGCCATGCTCGCCCAGCCGGTGCTGTCGATCGACCTGTCGCGGGACTATGAGCGGTTCATCGCGGTCTTGCTGGACGACTCGGCCTCCATGCACGTGACGGAGAACCAGCTCACCCCGGCCGAGAAGCTCCGCCTCGCGGAAATGCTCGACGACGACGCGCCGCGGCGCATCTACCGCCTGGAGGAGACGGCCCGCGACCTGTCCGCCCTGCGCGGGGACCTGACGGCAATGGCCGACTGGCTCGCGACGCTCGCCGATCGGCCGGCCGGCGCCGCCGAGGCGCTCGCCGACCGGCGGGAGACGATGCACGAGAAGCTGGCGGCCGCCGTCGAATCCGTCAACGAACATCTCGCCACGCTGAACGAGGCGCTGAGCGGGCGCATCGAGCTCGACAAGAATCCTCGCGCCTCGCTGATGGACGCCAAGGCGAAGCTCACCGTACAGGTGCGGGACCGTCTGCAGGAGGCGGCGGACCTGACGGCCGAGAGGGCGGCCGAGAAGATGGCTGAGCATCGCGACCGCCTGCTCAACGCCGTCCGCCGCGCCGCCGGCGAACTCGGCGACCTGGCGCCCCGCGTCGACGCCCTGGGCTACACCCTCGACGAAGCGCACTACCAGCTGCTGGACGTGTCCGAACGGATCACCGTCGACGCGGCCGCCGGTCAGGACCGCCTCACGATCGCGCGCAAGGCGCTGTCGCGCCGAGGTCGCCCCGACGCCGAGGGCGAGCGGCCCGAGGCGCTGATCGACCGTCTCCGGGCGACGTATGGGGTCCGGGCATACCGTTTCGCCGCCAGCCCGGCCGAGACGGGGCTTCGCGACCTCCTCGGCGAGACGACCGTTCATCCCGGGACGAAGCCCGCGACGTCCGGACCGACCACCCGTCCCGTCGAGCTCCAGCAGACCGACCTGGCCGCAGCGCTGCAGAAGCTCGTGACCGAGTTCGGACCGGACCGGCTCGCCGGGGTGCTCGTTCTGACCGACGGGCTGCACAACGCCCGCCGCGACGTGGAACCCGTCGCCCGACAGCTCGCCGAGCGAGGCACGCCGATCTGCAGCGTGGTCGTCGGCGCCCGCCGCCCGCCCGTCGACGCCGCCGTGGTCGCCATCGACGCGCCCGAAACGCTCTACGCCAGGGACAAGTCCTTCATCACCGTCGATCTCAAGCTGGACGGGCTGCGCGGCAAGGACGTCCGCGTCGCGCTCCACGAGGGCAATCGCGAGCTGGACTTCACCACCGTCGCCGTTCCGGCAGAGACGTTCCGCACGCGGGTGCAGCTCGCCGACAAGCCTGAAAAGCCCGGGCTGCATTCCTACCGCGTGGAGGTCGAGCCGTTCCCCGACGAGGCGTTCACCGACAACAACGAGTATCCCGTCACGCTGAACGTCACCGACGAGCGGGCGAAGCTGCTTGTCATCGAGTCCCGCCCGCGGTGGGAGTTCCGCTACATCAAGAACCTCTTCACCGGGCGGGATCGCACGGTGCACCTGCAGTACGTGCTCACCGAGCCCGACCGCATCGCGGAGGCGCCCGCGCCGCCGCCGATCGTCGCCTCCGCCGCGGCGCCGCCGGATCGTGTCGAGGCGACCGAGGTGCCTCAGACCGAGGCCGAGTGGATGAAGTTCGACGCCATACTGCTCGGCGACGTCCCGCCGCACCAGCTCGGCGAGGAGGCGATGGAGTGGATCGCGAAGTTTGTGGCCGACCGCGGCGGCGCGCTGATCGTCATCGCCGGTCCGTCGCACATGCCGCGCCGCTACGCTGACACGCCGCTGGCGGACGTGCTGCCCGTCGCCTTCCAGGCCGCCGCCGAGGGATACACCGAAAGCCCCGACAGGAGCTACAGGCTCCGCCTGACCGACGAAGGCCGACAGAGTGTGCTGATGCAGCAGAGCGTCGACCCGGCCGAGAGCGTGCGAATCTGGAACCGCATGCCCGACCTGTACTGGCGCTACCCCGTCGCCGAGGCGAAGCCCGGCGCGCGTGTGCTCGCCTTCGCCGTCGGGCCCAAGCCGCCGCACTACCTCACCCCGCCTCCGGTCGACGGGAAACTCAACGAGGCGCAGCTCGCCGAACGCCGCCGGCAGCGCGAGGAATTCGAGCGCCGCAACGCCCTGATCGTCACCCAGCACGTCGGGCTCGGGCAGGTGCTGATGCTCAGCTTCGACCGCACCTGGCGCCTGCGGTACCGCGAGGGTGACACGTTTCACCACAAGTTCTGGGGGCAGGTGCTCCGCTGGGCGACCGCGGGCAAGCTCCCGGCCGGCACGACACTCGTCAAGCTCGGCGCCGATCGGTCCCGCT
>CAZADC010000110.1:0-9788 GCA_964483755.1 uncultured Planctomycetaceae bacterium
CGTGCAGTTCGGCGGCCAGACGCCGCTGAACATCGCCCAGGAGCTGGCGGCCGCGGGGGTGAACATCCTCGGCACCAGCCCGGACATCATCGACCTTGCAGAGGACCGCGACCGCTTCCGCCGCCGCATGGCCGACCTGGGCATTCCCATGCCGGAGTCGGACATGGCCGGCAACTTCGACGAGGCGCTCGCCATCGCCCGGCGGATCGGCTACCCGCTGATGGTTCGCCCGTCTTTCGTGCTCGGCGGGCGCGGCATGGAGATCGTCCACGACGAGGAGGGGCTGCGGGAGTACGTCGCCGCCGCCGTCGGCGTGACGCCGCAGCGCCCGCTGCTGATCGACCGGTTCCTCGTCGACGCCGTCGAGGCCGAGGCCGACGCGCTGTCCGACGGCAAGGATACGTTCGTCCCCGCCGTCATGGAGCACATCGAGCGAGCGGGCATCCACTCGGGCGACTCGGCCTGCGTGCTCCCGCCGGTCAGCATCGCCGACGAGCAGCTTGGCGCCATCGAGGAGTACACGCGGAAGATCGCCCGCGATCTCGGCGTGGTGGGCGTCATGAACATCCAGTACGCCATCGCCGACGGCGTGGTGTACGTGCTCGAGGCCAACCCCCGCGCGTCCCGGACCGTCCCGCTCGTGTCGAAGGTCTGCGGGATTCCCATGGCCAGCGTCGCCACGCAGCTTATGCTCGGCAAATCCCTCGCCGACATGGGCCTCGCCAATCGTGAGATTCCCTACTACGGCGTCAAGGAGGCCGTCTTCCCGTTCCCGATGTATCCGGAGGTCGACCCCGTCCTGGGCCCGGAGATGCGCTCGACCGGCGAGGTGCTCGGGCTGGCGGATTCGTTCGGACTGGCGTTCTACCGCGCCGAGGAAGGCGCCGGGCAGGTCCTGCCGACCGAGGGCGCCGTGCTGTTCTCGGTGAACCGCGACGACCGCCCGGCCGTATTGAAGCCCGCCCGCCGATTCGCCGAGCTCGGCTTCAGCATCGTCGCGACCGAGGGAACGTGCGAGTTCCTGGCAAGTGAAGGGCTTGCCGTTCAGCCCATAAAGAAGCTCCACGAGGGGCGACCGAACATCCTCGACGCCATCACCAACGGCGATATCCAGCTCGTTGTCAACACACCCGTCGGCAAGCAGAGCGAGCACGACGACTCCTACATCCGCAAGTCGGCGATCAAGTACAAGATTCCGTACATCACCACCCTCACTGCCGCCGAAGCCGCGGCCGAGGGCATCGCCGCCTGGCGCCGCGGCGAGTCGCCGCTCCGCTCGCTGCAGGAATACCACGCCCGGATTCGATAGAACGTCCCGGCCGGACGCGGCGGAACGCCGGTCGCTGACGGCTTATCATGGACAAGCCTTGGTACATGCAGGACGACGCGTGGCGGCTGACCGAGACGGGTCCGGACCCGCGGCGCAACGTCTACTTCGAGACGATCTTCTCGCAGGCCAACGGGTACATGGGCGTTCGGGGATACACCGAGGAGCCGCTCGCCGACGCGCCGGCCGCGAGGGAAGCGTACCTCGCCGGCGTGTTCTCCGACGTGGACGAACCCGCCGCGCGGATCATCGGCGACTTCCCCTGGCCGGTCCTCCAGATGGTCAGCCTCCCGGAGCTGTTCGCCGCCCGGATCGAGCTGGCCGGCGAGCCGTACGACCCGCAGGTCGGCAGCGTGCTCGCCTGGACGCGGACGCTCGATCTCCGCACGGGCGTGCTGAGCCGATCCGTCCGCTGGCGGAGCCCGGAGGGACGCACGACACGCATCCAGTTCGAACGGTTCCTCTCGGCCGCCGAACCGCACCTCGCCTGTCAGCGGATCAAATTGACCTCCGAGGACTGGGCCGGGCCGGTCGCCGTCACGTTCGAGCTGGACGGGGCGGTCCCCAGCGTCTTCCGCTGCGGCGACCGCAGGCAGCCCCACCTGCCGCAGCACCACTACGAGCGGCACGACGTGCGGGCTGAGGGCGCCCTGGCGCGCGTCGCCATGTCCACGCATCACACGGACTACCGAGTTGCCGTCGCGTCGGTCGTGGATGCTGTCGGCAACGCCGACGCCGAACCCGTCAGCGGCACGGCCGTCCGGCAGCGCGTCAGCTTCGACGCCGACGAGGGCGAGGCGGTCTGTTGCGAGCGGTTCATCGCCGTCGCGTCGAGTCGGGACGAGGACGTGTCCGAAAACGTCGCCGCCGCGGCGGAGGACGTCGCTCGCTTGGCCGCTCGACGCGGCTTCGACGCCGCCCTCGCCGACAGCTCCCGCGTCTGGACCGACCGCTGGTCGCGGGCGGACGTCGAGATCGTCGGTGCGCCGCGCGACGACAAGGTCTTCCGCTACAACGTCTTCCAGCTCATGCAGATGGCGCCGTTCCACACCGACCGCCTGAGCATTCCCGCCCGCGGTCTGTCGTGGAACCGCTACCGCGGGCTCTATTTCTGGGACACCGAGATCTTCCTCGTTCCGTTCTACCAGTGGACGTTCCCCGAGGTAGCGCGGAACCTGCTCGCCTGGCGGCGCCGCACGCTCGACGGCTCGCGGGCCAACGCCGAGCACTGGGGCGGACGCGGGGCGCTGGTCGCCTGGATGACCGACAGCGACACCGGGCTGGACAACTCCATCGACGCGCGGGTCTGGAAGCTCCTCCACCAGACCGCCGATGTCGCCTGCGCGGTGGACGAGTACGCCCGCGTTTCCGGCGACGTGGACTTCATGGCGGGGCAGGGGCTGGAGCTGCTGGCCGCCACCGCCCGGTACTTCGATTCGCGCCTGTTCCGGGGCGAGGGCGGCGCGTGGAGCCTCGACAACACCATCGGCCCGGACGAGGACCACGGCCCGGGACGCGACAACGGCTTCACCATGCTCATGGCCCGGCACAACCTGCGCGTCGCCGCCCGATGGTTCCGCCGGCTGTCCGACGAGCGCCCCGACGCCGCGGCCGGGCTCTGTGGGCGGATCGGCCTGTCCGACGGCGAAGTTTGCCGGTGGGAGCGGATCGCCGACGAGCTGATCATCCCCCGCGTGCCCGGCACGGACATCCCCCTCCAGGACGAGTACCTGCTGGCGAAGAAGCCGGCCGACGTCGTCGGATGGCGACTCCGCGAGGAACCCGAGCACTGGCGCGTCCCCGCCGACACGCTCGATCAGTACCGGCTCATCAAGCAGGCGGATATCGTGCTCGCCACCTTCCTCCTGGCCGACGAGTTTACGGTCGAACAGACGGCGGCCGCGTACGACTTCTACGAGCCCATGACCCGGCACGTCTCGAGCCTGAGCTGGAACACGCACGCCGCCGTCGCGGCCCGGCTGGGGCGGCGCGAGCAGGCGTACGAGTACTACCTGAAGGCGGCCGGGCTCGACCTCGACGACGTCAAGCACGCTACGGAGGACGGGCTGCACGCGGCCGCGCTGGGCGGATGCTGGCAGTCGGTCGTGCTCGGCATGGTCGGACTCTCGCTGCGCGACGGACGACCGGAATGCGACCCGCAGCTCCCCCCGGCCTGGGAGGCGGTGCGGTTCAGCGTTTCATGCCGCGGACGCCGGTACGCCGTCGAGGCCCGTCGCGACGGCTCCTGGACGGCAGAGCCCGACGACGAGGACGCCGACCTCCGGTCCTCCTGACACGTGCGTCCGCGGGGGCCTGGGCGACGGGGCTGGACGTGCCGATACGGATCGACAGGGAGTCGATGCCGCTGTTGGAACCCAGCCGGCCGTGGAAGTTCTGACGTGAAACACTTGCCGACGCCGCATGGTGCCGTCGGGGCCGGGCACGGCCAACCGCGACAAGCAGCCGTCGCGGCAGGCCATGAAGACGCCACCGGCCTTCGGATGACGGCCCGCGACAAGCCCCGCAGGGGCGGTCGTCAATAGCCCAGGGCGAAGCGGAGCGGAGCCCTGGGGTCGCGGCCGGCGACGGCGGAGCCCCCGCAGGGGGCGACCGTGACGTCGGGACCGTGGGGCGCGGGCACGGCCAACCGCGACAAGCAGCCGTCGCGGCAGGCCGTGGCACCCGTCAACGGGCGCTTCCGACAATGGCACCGGCCCGACCAAAGCGTTGGCAGGTGCGAGGCCGGCGTTGTATTCTGCGGGGCGTATGGCAGACGACATGACCCGCCCGAACATTCTCCTGCTGTTCTCCGATCAGCACCGCGCCGACGCCATGGGCTGCGCGGGGCACCCGGTTGTGCAGACGCCCAATCTCGATCGGCTGGCGGCGCAGGGCACGCGCTTCGCCAACGGCTACTGCGCGACGCCGCTGTGTCATCCGTCCCGCGTCAGCCTCGCCACCGGCCGTTGGCCGCACAACACCGGCACGGCCACCAACAGCGAGGGCTACCTCCACCCCGCCACGCCGATGATCAGCCACGCCCTGCGGGACGCCGGCTACCGCACCGCCCTGCTGGGCAAGCTCCACCTGCGCCACGGCGCCAGGGCGGGCAGCCCGGAATGCGATCGCTGGCTCGCGGCGGCGGGGTACGACGACTTCATGCCCGTCCACGGCAAGGCGTGGAGCTGCGTGTTCGAGGAGCCGGACTTCGACGCGCACCTAAGGTACCTGAGCACGACGGGCAAGCTGGAGGCCTTCCGGCGGGACTACCGCGAGCGCAACTTCGCCGGCTGGATGTTCCCGGACGTCGAACCGCGCCCGAAGGGCTACGCCGCGCCCTCCCCGCTCGATCCGCACGAGCACCAGGACGGGTTCATCACCCGCAAGGCGTGCGAGTGGATCGAGCAGGCGGACGACGACCGGCCGTTCTTCTGCTGGGTGAACTGGGGCGGCCCGCACGACCCCTGGGACGCCCCGGGACGGTTCGGGACGATGTACGACCCGGCCGCCATGCCGCCGCCGATCCCCGACAGCCTGGAAGGCGCGCCGGCGAAGCTCCGCGAGCACTCGGCGAAGTACATGACCGGCATGCCCGCCGAGGCGTGGCGGGACGTCAAGGCGCAGTACTACGGGTCGATCAGCTTCATCGACGACGGCGTCGGACAGATCCTCGCCGCCCTCGACCGCCGCGGGCTGGCGGACAGCACCGTCGTCGTCTACGCCAGCGACCACGGCGAGATGATGTTCGACCATAACATGCTCACCAAGTGGGTGATGTACGAGGCGTCGGCGCAGGTGCCGCTGATCGTCCGCGCGCCCGGCGGCGCCGCCGGCCGCACCGTCGAGGCGCCGATCTCCCTGCTCGATCTCGCCCCCACGCTGCTCGACCTGGCCGGCGTGGACCGCTCGGCGATGGGCGTGCTGCACGGCGAATCGCTGGCGGGCGAGCTGGCCGGCGGGCCGGAGCGGGCGGACCGGGCGGTCTTCTGCGAGATGCACCACACCAAGATGATCCGCCGCGGGCGGTGGAAGTACAGCACCGATCCGCGGTACGAGGTCGACCAGCTCTTCGATCTGGAAGAGGACCCCGACGAGCTTGTCAACCTGGCCGGGCGACCCGAGCACGCCGAGCGCGTCGCCCGCTTCCGCGACGAGCTCCTGCGCTGGATGATCGAGACGCAGAACGTGCCGCTGCCGCGCGGAATAGAGGAGTAGAGGATGACGCCACGCACCGTCGTCCGAACGCTTCGCGCCCACGCTCGGGCGTTCACGCTGATCGAACTGCTGGTGGTCATCGCGATCATCGCGGTGCTGGTGTCGATTCTCGTGCCGTCGCTGGCGCAGGCGAGGGAGCTCGCCCGGCGGGCGGCGTGCGCGACGAATCTCCGCAACTGGGGCTCGGCCGCCCACACGTTCAGCGTCGACCACGACGGGTGGTTCCCGCAGTGCTTCGCCCAGGACAACTGGCGGTACCGTGCATTTCCGCGGATGTGGCGGAACGACACGACCAGCTTCGCCGGCACGGACGACTGGAAGGTCTATGGCACGACGTGGGAGACGATGAGCGAGTACGGCATCGTCAGCGAAGACTACCCCGTCACGTCCAACACGGCCGGGGCGGTGACCGACCCCGCGGCCATCTGCCCCAGCCGCGTCCGCGGCAACCACCGCGAGAACCAGTCCGAGTACGCCGGGCTGAGCCTGCCGTTCTACGAAGGGGCGACCACCGGCTGGGGCGGGCGGATCAACACGTGCTACTCCTACCTGACGGGGCTCGTGACGCCGACTCGCCAGGGGCTGACCGACTACGACCTGACCGGCGCCGCTCACCCCGCCCGCTCGCGGGTGGACGACAACACGGCCGACCATATCCTGATGGCCGACAGCGTCGTTCTGGTCACGTCCTGGGGCATGTAGGGCAGCCACATGGACCGCAGCGGCACGGCGCCCGCGTTCCAGAACCACCTGTTCGTCGACGGGCGGGTCGAGGGCGTCTCGGACGGCCTGCCCGATGACCTGTGGGATACCCTCGCCTGGCAGCACAGCATTTTTGGACCGAACTGGAACGGGTTCCTGGTGTTCTGGTCGAAATAGGACAACTGGCGGATCGTGGATCGCCGCCGGTTTTGCAGGACGCAGGAGAGGGCGCCGGCCGCGCCGCAAATCCGCTTGTCGCCAGGGCGGCTATCAGCCGCGGATCAGCTGCAGGACCATCTGCGGCATGCCGTTGGCTTGGGCGAGCATGCTGACGCCCGCCCGGGCAGGCACCTGATTGCGCGTCATGACGTACCCGGACGCGGCGCGGGGTTCGTCCTTGGTCCGGAGGCGTCGTCCAGCGCCGCCCGGATGCGGCCACAGCGCCCATGCGCGGCCTCGCACTTGGTTCTCCGGCCCTTTCGAGGCTTACTTCGTCGCCATGGCGGGGCAATGTCGCGCTGCCGTACACCTGGCGAGTGCCACGTATCGTCAGACTCTTGCCGGACGCGTCGCGAAGGCAGGCTGCGGCCGCGACGGTCTCTGCTTGAGCAGCGCCTACCGGCGCCGGGCGACCATGCGGCGGCGGTGCGGGCGTCGGCGGCCCTGGAGCTGGCGTTCTTCGCGCCTGGCCGCGCTGGGCGGGGGGACCGGCGAGGCATGCGGATGGCCTGTGACGACGGGGATTTTCTTGCCGATGAACTTGTGAATGTCTTCGAGGTGCAGGCGCTCGCCCATGTCGCAGAAGCTCAGGGCGACGCCGCCCTTGCCCGCGCGCCCGGTCCGCCCGATGCGGTGGACGTACATCTCGGCTTCCACGGGCAGGTCGAAGTTCACCACGTGCGAGACGTCCTCCACGTCGATCCCGCGCGCGGCGATGTCGCTGGCGACCAGCACGCGGATCTTGCCCTGCTTGAACTCGCGGAGAATCCGCTCGCGCTGCTTCTGCGGCTTGTCGGAGTGGATCGCCTCGGCGCGGACCCCGTCGTCGACGAGGTGCATCTCGACGCGGTCGGCCTCGCGCTTCGTGCGGGTGAACACCAGCACGCGGTCCATCTCGTCGTTCTCGCTGAGCAGGTGGGTGAGCAGCTTGCGCTTGTCGCGCCGCTCGACGAAGTACAGGTGCTGCTCGACCGACTCGGCCGCCGGGGCCTCGGGGGCGACGCGGATCTCGACCGGGTCGTTCAGGATCGAATCGGCCAGGTGCTGGATCGCCGGCGGCATGGTGGCCGAGAAGAGCAGCGACTGCCGCTTGTCGGGGCATGCGTTGATGATCTTGCGGACGTCGTCGATGAAGCCCATGTCGAGCATCCGGTCGGCCTCGTCGAGGACCAGGATCTCGACGTGATCGAGATGCACTACGCCCTGGCCCATCAGATCCAGCAGGCGTCCGGGCGTCGCGACGAGGATGTCCACGCCCGCGCGCATCGCCTTGACCTGCGGGCCCTGGCGCACGCCGCCGTAGATCACGGCGTTGCGGAGCGGGAGGAATTTGCCGTACGTGTCGAAGCTTTCGCCGATCTGGGCGGCGAGCTCGCGCGTCGGCGTGATGACCAGCGCACGGACGGGGCGGTCAGGATCCGCCTCGTGTTTGCGCCCGCGCGGGCTGCGGCGACGGCGTTTCGGCTTCGCCCGGCGCTGCTCGGGCGACAGGGGATTCTCGTGAAGACGCTGCAGGATCGGCAGGGCGAAGGCTGCCGTCTTGCCGGTGCCGGTCTGCGCGCAGCCCAGCACGTCGCGACCCTCGATGCACGGAGGGATCGCCTGTCGCTGGATCTTCGACGGCGTCTCGTACCCGGCGGCCTCGACCGCCTCCTGAAGGGGCTCGATCAGCCCCAGATTCTCGAAAGACATCTGCGGGGATACTCCCGAAGGAAACTCAACGTCCGGACCAACGCCGGACAACCCATCAAGTTAAGCCATTGCGGCGGATCGTTCAAGCTCATCTGTACCGCGGTGCGGGGAATGATCGCCCCGAGCGGTTCCGGTGAATCGGCGGCGGTGCGGGCGCCGAGGCGGTCGGTTGCCCCAGGAGCGGCCTCTGCTAAGATTGCGGCACGTCCGATCCGCGGTCGTTTCGATCATGGCGATGGCATGGCGCTGGATTTTCACATTGCGAGAGAGTGGCGGGGTCCCCTGGCGGCAGCGGGGCTGGACCGCTTCGAGTCGCTCATCGAGGGCGAACCCGGCCGGTGCGTATCGCATCACGACCGCGGACAGGCCTTCCGCGTCCTGCTGGAAGACGGCCGGACCGTCTTCCTGAAGCGGGACGTCTTCGCGGCGTGGAAGGACATCTTCGCCGATCTGCTTCGCCTGCATCGGCCGCTGTCGCCGGGCATGCACGAGCTGCGCGCCCTTCGCGGCGTGGCCGGGCTCGGAATCCCGACGCCGCGTCCCTTGGCCTGGGGCGAGCGCAGGGCGGCGGGTCTGCCGAGACAGAGCGTGCTCGTCATGGACGAGCTGGAAGGCGAGCCGCTGCACAAGCTGCTCCGGCGCACCGAGGACCCGCGGGAGCGCCGCGAGGCGCTGACCGCCTGCGGACGGACGGCGAAGCGGCTGTCGGAGGCGGGTTTCGTCTGGCCGGACATGGTGCCCAAGCACTTCCACGTCGGCTGCGGCGAACTGGCCGGCGTGCTGGATCTCGCCCGCATGCGCCGCACCGCCCGGCGGGCCGCCAGCTTCCTGCCTGCACAGGTCGAGCATTTCTGCAGCCGTCTGCACCGGCGCGGAGGAACGGACGAGGACGTCCGCGCGTTTCTCGACGCCGTCGATCGCGACGATATCCTCGATCGCCGGGTCCTGCTGGGCGCCGGCTAGCGACGCCGACTCTCCTGCATCCGGATCACCAGCTCCACCGGTCCGCCCGTCGGGGTCTTGACCGTCAGCAGGCCGCTGTCCGCGTCGTGGGTCCACCGCGGGGACGCGCCGCTCGCCAAGACGGCTGTCGGCTCGACGCTGCAGTACAGGCCGACGAGTCCGCCTTCCCACAGGCGCATCGTGTACTCCCCGTCGCCCGTCCAGCCGTGGTCGACGATCGCGGCCGGGCCGTTGAGCTTGTCCAGCAGCCCGAGCGGGGCGACGCCGCGGTCGATCGGCGAGACCGTGGCGATCTCCCAGCCGAGGACGTCCAGTTCGATCGGCATGCGCTTGCGGCGCGTGACGACGTTGAGCGTTTCCTCGCCGTGCAGGCGGACGGCGAAGCGGGCGCCCGCGAGGCCGACCACGTCGTCGGCGCGGAATGCTCCGGAAATCTTCCGTCCCTCCTCGCCTTCCCAGCAGCAGTTGAACAGCCCGAGCAGGCCCACGCCGGCGGCGCGGTTGCTGATCTTCAGCGGCGTCGGCTCGCGGGAGCAGTCGACCATCAGGCAGTCGTGGGCGGGAACCGCGGGCTGCGGGCATCGAAGGACGCGCCCGTCCTCGGCCGTGAGCCTGTGGAGCAGGTCGAAGTCGTGGGCGTCGGGCTTGTCGCTGACGTAGACCGGTCCGC
>CAZADC010000111.1:0-9656 GCA_964483755.1 uncultured Planctomycetaceae bacterium
ACAAGACCTATCGGCAATCCCGCCCCAATCTACCTACTCAAACGGGATGCACCCCGGGTTTCCGCACCGGCCGGATTTGCATTGACAGGATCGTCGATTCGGCATATCAGTGAGTGACGGGGACGAAGTCCGCCACATCCACGCGGCGCTTTCAGGACTCGTTTCCCCCGCTGTTCCATGCCCGCCGTCGGGCCGACCTACCGTGACGGAGCACGCCCCGGGAGAATCCGACATGTTCCGCCGCATGCTGCTGACGGCCGCGCTCTGCGCTGCCCTGGCGGGCGCGTTCGGCGTGTCCGTCCTGGCGGGCGTCCGACCGGACATGCCGAACGCGTGGATTCCGGCCGCGCTGTGCGCGTTCGGGCTGGCGCCGGTTCGCAGCGTTCGTATCACGGCTGCCGCGAAGGCGTCCTGCATCTACGTCGTGGCGGCGGCGGTCTCGGCGCTGGCCCGGACGTACGCGTCGGTCGGCGCGTGGCGGGTATCCCTGTCTCTGCCCGCGCTGGGTCTGATCGCGACGACGGCGGCAGTGCACCGGATCGTGCGCCGTCGCTCGCCGTCGGAGCATCCGGGCCGGCAGGGGGCCGGTCGATATACCCTTCCCGCGGCCGCGCTCGCCGCAACCGTGTTCCTGCTGGGCGTCCACCTCGTCGCGCTGTGGGCCCTGTGGCGCTGCTGGTACGGGTACGGTGGCGAGCGTGCCCCTGCCGTCATGGGGCAGACGGCGTGCGTTCTGCTGACGGCGGCGTTGCTCTGGCGGCCTTTGGACGACGGCGTCGTCCGCAATCTGACTGCCGCCGCGGGAGCGGCGTATCTGCTCTGGGTGGCCGCCGGCGCCTGATCGGGTTCGCACGGTGCGCGAGTCCTTTGACCTTCAGCACCGCCAACACGGTGCGGGCGCCGCACTTCTGCAGCGGATCTGCATTCCACACCCGAAATGACCTCGTCTCAGACAACCGATCCGGTCACAGGCGCCCGCGTCGTTGACCGGTGGCTGAACGCCGCGTGCGTCGCGCCGGCGTGCTGGAGTGCGGCCGCGTGCGGGCTCCACCTCTGGCCGGTCGAGGGACGCGCCGCCCTAGAGCCGTTCGCGCCGTCCAACGTCGGAGTGCTGGCGTGGGCGGCGCTGCTTCCGATCACCATGGTCAGCCGCACCTTCCGCGCCCGGCTGGCGGAGTCGCTGCCCGGTTCGGCGATTCTCTCACTGGCGGCGGTGACTGTCGCGTCTGTCGGCGTGGCGACGGCGCCGGGGGTGGCGGCACGCTCGGCCGGCAAGATGATCCTGATGTACGTGGCCGCTTTCACGATGTATCGAACTGCCGCCGGGACGCCCCGCGGTCTGCGCCTTCTGATGACTGGGGCGGTCGTCGCTGCGGCGCTCGCCGCCGCGGGGGCGCTCATCGGGCGCGCCTTCGGGCTGCCATTGGGATTCGCCGACAACCGCTACAAGTACGGCAGCCTCGTCGCACTGCTGACACCCCCGGCGACGGTCTGGCTGAGCGGGGCGGGAAGCCGTCGCGGCGTCGGCGCGGGCCTTGTTCTGCTCGCGTCGGGTGCTGTGGCAGCGTCCACGCTCGGCGCCGTGGTTGCCGTCGTCGTGGCGACTGCGGTCGGCTTTTGGATCGTGGGTCGAACCAGCTCCGCCCGACCGGCGCTCGCGGGCGCGGCCGCGGCGGTCGCCGTCGGAGCCGTCGCCGCAAGCTGGATCGCGACGGCGGGTCGCCCGCTGCGCGACGACCTGCTCCTCGGCGAGACCGACACGCCCGACGTCCGCCAGCGGTACGTCGAGCAGCAGGCGTATCTGAACCTGCTCGAATCGCGCCCGGCGATCGGAACCGGCGTCGGGTGCGTCAATGACCATCGAAGCGCTTTCTACGGCCGACTGCCCAAGCTCAACACGCTCGAACCCTACGACCGCAACGGCTGGCTGCTGACGGCCGCGGAGCTCGGCGGCCTCGGATTGACGGCGTTCGTCTGGGTGGTGATCTCCGCGATGCGAAGCGCGGCCTGGACGGCGCGCCGCTCGCGCAGCGCGATGGCACGGCGCACCGGCGCCGCGGCGCTGGCCGGACTGATCGCCGCCTGCATCGCAAACACGTTCTCCAGTGTTTCCTATAACGGGGTCGTCAACGCGTTCGTGCTCGTGCTGGCCATGGCCCACGCGAATGACCGGAAGGAGGCCCTCTCGTGACCCGGCCGAGAAAGCTCGCCGTCGGAGTCCTGCTGTGCGTTCTCGCGGGGTTCTGCCTTTACGCCGCCGTTCGCCCGTCCGCCCCGAATCACCGGGTCATCCGGATCGACGCGGCTCGACCGACGGTGATCGAGCCGCCGTTCCAGGTTGCAGCCGTCGGCGATGTGGACCGGACGGCCCTCCTCCTGCCCGCGGGGGTGGGCGACGGGTGGCGAGGCGAGGGCGGCGGGTCGGCCGTCTACCGCTTCTACACGCCCGCGGACGGTGACTACACCCTCTGGGGGTACTGCCTCTGGCAGGACGCCTGCACGAACGCCGTCTACGTCCAGTTCGATGACCGCGACCGGGCGATCCTCGGCAATGACAACGTCTTCGGCCGCTGGCACTGGGTGCGGGGGTTCCGGATCGGTCTCGCCGCAGGCTACCACCGCCTGCGCCTGTCCAACCACAGCAGCAACGTCGCAATCGGCCGACTGCTACTGGCGACCGACGACTACCTCGAGCCCGAGGACGCGGCCGGTCCGTCAGCGGCCTGCCTGTTCATGGACGATTTCAACGGCTGCGACGAGGGCAACTTCGTGGTCTGGGAAAGGCGCGGGGGAACGTGGACGACGCGCCCCCGTCACGGGCGAGACAGCGAGGCCGACAACGTGGCCGTGGGAACCTCCACTGAAGAGGCGTGGATGACGCTGCCCGACCGGGGCTGGTCGCATTACCGCGGGGCGGTCTCGGTCCGCGCGACCGGCGGCGGCGACGCGGCGGCTTCCCTCGGCCTGTGCTACGGTCTGCGAGACGCCCGGAACTTTTACGAGGTGCGGATTTCGCCGGCGGGCAATGCGGACTCGACGACGGTTGCCTTCCTGCGAATCGTAGACGGGGAGGAGCTGCGCCTGCTGGAGCGTCAGATCCCGTGGCAGCCGAACGGCGGACACGACCTGCAGCTCGAGCTCCATCCCGGCCGGACGCGCGTCGTCATCGACAGTGGGCTGGAGGCTTCCTGTCCGGGTCCGCCGCCGTCGGGCGGCGGGCTGGGCTTTCGCCTGCGCGGACGGATTGAGGCGACCTTCGACAACGTCCGCGTCGAGCAACTGCCCCGCTGATCCGCCCGCGGCGCGGTCAGTACACGACGCCGCGCCGGGCCCGCTGCCCTTCGAGGATTGCCGGCTCGAGCGGCGGGACGGGCAGGAAGTTCCATCGGTGTGCGGGGATGTACCGGTCGGCGATGACCGATGCGGGTGCGAAGTCGTCGCCGGTCCGCTCCAGCCATTCCCGCATCAGGTCCCTCAGCTCTCCCACGACGCCCGCGGCGTCCGGGTCGCCGACGAGGTCGCGCATCTGGAAAGGGTCGCTGACGTCGTCGTAGCACACCCAGTCGCCTTCGCGCGTGGCCGCGTAGGTGTGCGTCGCCGTCACCACGCCCCGCCAGGCGGGGACGTTCCACAAGGCGTTCATGCAGGGGAAGTTGATCCAGGCGCTCTCGGGCGCGGCTGCGTCGTCGCCCAGCACGTAATCGCTCAGGTCGGCCCCTTCGACGCCCGCCGGCGCGTCCGCGCCCGCCAGCGACAGGAGCGTGGGCGTCAGGTCCACCAGGCTCACCGGACCGCGCGGAGTGCGTCCGGCGGGAATCCGTCCGTCCCAGCGCATCAGCATCGGAATGCCCACGGATTCGCGCCACGGCTTGCACTTCCATCCGCGGTTCTGGCTGAAGAGCATGTCGCCGTGATCGCTGGTGAAGACGACGAGGGTGTCGTCGGCGAGGTCGGCGGCATCGAGCGCGTCGAGCAGGCGACCCACGCACTCGTCCATTGCGGTGATGTGGGCGTAGTAGCCGGCCAGCAGCTCCCGCTTGCGCGCGTCGTGCTCGGCGGGTGTCATGTCGGCGGGGCGCGGCGGCGGGTTGCTCCGGGTCTCGTCGGCCTGCACCGTCGCCTCGACCGCGTTGGGCAGCAGCTCGATGGATTCCGGCGGATAGCGATCCAGCGTTTTCCGAGGCGCCTTGCGATAGGGACAGTGCGGCGGCGACCAGGAGACGACCAGGCAGAAGGGATCGTTTCGCCCCGCCTGTCGGGCGATGTAGTCGGCCGCGAGGTCGGTCTGCCCGTCGGGCTCATAGCAGTCGAACCAGACGGGCTGGGCGGTGGCGTCGTCGTAGTAGTACCCGGCGAAGTAGTCGTGATTGCATTCCGTGCCGGCCCAGAAGTCGTCAAACCCGGCCCGCCGCGGTCCGGGCGGGATATACGCTCCGCGTCCCCGCCCGTCGACATGCCACTTGCCGACGTACCCGCAGCGGTACCCGGCGTCGTTCAGGGCGTGGGCGAGAGTCCGCTGGTCGAAGCCCAGGCTCGTTTCGTTCTGGACCAGCCCGTGCGTCAGGACGTGCTTGCCGGTCAGGAGGGTCGCGCGGGCCGGCGTGCAGGCCGGCGTGTTGGACACGGCGTTGACGAACCGGACTCCCTCCCCGGCCAGACGATCCAGGTTCGGCGTGTGAACGTTCTCCACGCCGGCGCACCCCATCGCCGTCGACCGCATCTGGTCGGTGAGAATCAGGAGGATGTTCGGGCGCTTTGCGGGCTGGTCCGTCATCGGGGGCTCGTCCAATCTCCGTTCGCCATGTCCGCAGCCTGGCGCCGGGCGGTCACTCCTCCCGGCCGGCGATGGCCTGGATCTCCTCCATCCGCTTGCGGATGGGAAGCTTCTGCGTGCAGCGCGGCTCGCACTGCCCGCACAGGCTGCAGGCCTCCGCGTCGGCGAGCGTGAGCCCCCAGTGCCATTTCAGACGATTGACGATCGCCTGGTCGCCGCCCTGGAGGATCTTGTGGTTGTACGCGTCCATCATGCGCGGGATGTTCACGCCCTGGGGGCACGGCAGGCAGTACCCGCAGCCGGTGCACAGCTCGTCGAATGACTCGACCACCTGCTCGCGGACGGCGTCGATGCGCTCCGCCGGCCAGGGCTCGAAGCCCTCCACCGCGTCGACGACCTCGTCCACCTGGTCCGTCGTGGTGAATCCGACAAGCGCCGAGGTGATCTCGAGGTGCGAGACGTTGAACCGCACCGCCGCCTCGACGACCGACCGGTCCTCCGGGCCGCGGAGGAAATCGAACCGCTCGCGATTCTGCGGGATGATCCCGCCGCCGAGGGGGTTCATCGTCACCACGCCGAGGCCGAGCTCTCCCGCCGCCCGGACCGCCTCCTCGCGATAGGGGAAGTTGATCGCGCAGTAGCCCAGCAGCACGCCCTCGAAGTACCCCTCCGCCAGCACCTCCCGCAGCTCCGGCCCGGCCATGTGCGACGAGCACACCACGTGCTCGACCAGCCCCTCGGCCTTCGCCTTCATGGCCGCGTCCACCGCGCCGCCGCTCTTGCGCTGCTCCCACTCCTCGGGCGCCTTCAGGCACCAGATGTGGAAGAAGTCGATCTTCTCGACGCCCATGCGCCGCAGCGACGTCTCCAGCTCCCTGCGCAGGGCGGCGCCGTCGGACTTCATCGACTTCGTCGCCACGAGGAACTCGTCGCGCGGCATCTCCCGGAAGGCGACGCCGAAGATGTCCTCGCTGTCGGCGTAGCCCGGGGCCGTGTCGAAGTAGTTCACGCCGCGGTCGAACGCGTGTCGGACGACGCCGGCGTTCGTCTCATGATCCTGGTTCTTGTCAAATCGCATCCCGCCGAAGCTGACGACGGACACGTCCTTGCCTGTGCTGCCATACGGCTTGGTCCACATGCCGGGGATTCCTTCCTTCGGAGTGCTCTCAAGTCAACGGATGTCCCGACAGCATAGCGGGCGGGCCGCGGCATGCCAAGCCCGCCTGCCGAGTCGCGCCGCCGTCCTATTCGCAGATGGCCGTGCGCAAAGCGTCGGGGCGGTCCGGCCTCTGAATCGTGTCCCGTTTCCCGGACCGCGAGATCTGGCTTGTCCGAAGCCCCGGGCGATGTATCATGAACGTCACGGCTGACGGCCCTGTGACGGTGTGGCCGCCGGCGCGAACGTGCGACCATTCCCGCGCAATATCCCCGACGTCTGCGCACGATGTTGCGGCAACCGGTCCACGACATGGCGGAACGACGCGGCGCGCTCTTTTGAGCCGGCCGGTGGCATCGGTTCGAGCCCCGCATGGAAGGTAACAAGTTTACGACACTTACGCCCGTAGCTCAGACGGATAGAGCAGCGGTTTCCTAAACCGCAGGTCGGAGGTTCGAATCCTCTCGGGCGTATTCGCAGCGCGGGTCCGTGCGGGCGGGGCGGTGCCGAGCGACAGTGTGCACGGGACAAAGGCGGCGCTGCCGGGGCGCACGCGCGGGGCTGCATCAAGTCTCTGTCCGCACGGCTTTCAGGAAGAACAGGTCCGGGCGGTCGATTGTCGTCTTGAGCTTCAGGTCGGCGGCGGCGAGCAGCGGGTTCCAGGCGTCGCCGGAGGGGAGAACGTCGACGCGGACGGGTCCGTCGAGTCCGGCGTGGAAGCTGTTGAGCTCCCGGCTGCCGGCAAGGTGCATGACGATCAGTCGGCCGTCGGGGCGCAACGCCCGCGCGAAATTCCGCAGTGCGGCCGGCTTGTCGCGGAAATGCGGAAAGCTGTGGAAGCAGAGCACCACGTCGTATCGGTTTCGGGCCAGGTCGTCCATGCAGACATCCGCACAGGCGAATTCGGCGTCGATGCCCTTGTCGCGGGCGCGCTGGATCATGCCGGGCGCGAAATCCACGGCCGTGACGCGCCCGGGGGCGACCTGGGCGGCCAGCCAGCCCGTCGTCTTGCCCGTTCCGCACCCGACCTCGAGCAGCGCCTGCCCCGCATGCAGCGACAGCAGGTCCGCGTGGGCGGCGAGGCGCGCGGTCATTGTGTCACCGGAGGGCGCCTCGTCGTCCCAACGGGCGGAAAGATCATCGAAGTAGCGAATGCGCGGATCGACGGAATTCATACGAATTACCCCTTGCGTAATACCACCGGTCGTAATATCATGCCGGCAATCGTAATACTGGCGCCCGCGTGAGGTCAAGAGCAGACCCGGCGGTCGGTGCGTCGCAGCGCAATGGAAGGGAGAGAGGACTCATGCATACGGTTCGCAATTTGCCGGCACTGCTGGCGGTCGTGCTGTTTCTCGTTGCCCCGTTGGAGGCGGAGACCCACTGGGACCTCCAGGCCGTGGAGGCCGACGGCGTGCCGATCCATCCGAAGGTCGGCGCGGAGCCGGAATCGGCGAATCTTGTCGTCCTGGAGGGAATCGCCCTGAACAATCCGGAGGAGATGCTGGACCCGGCGAGTCAGTGGCAGGTGTTCGTTCAGGGCGAGGGCGGCGATCTGGGGGGGACGTCGGTCTGGGCCGGGGCGTTCTACCAGAGCTCCGTCTGGCAGGACGAGCTTGGCCGGTTGAACGCGAGCGGGTTCCGCGAGGGCGATCGCGTCCGTGTGACGGGCTACGCGATGGCGGTGGGGGGGAAGGCGAACATCAACGAGCGTCACTCGGCCGCGCCGGAGATGGACTTCACGGTCGAGCTGCTCGAGGCCGGACTCGGGCTGCCCGCGCCGGAGCTGACCACCGTCGCGGAGCTCAACGACTTCGATCCGACGCGCCTGACGGGCGGGGAGAGATACCAGAACCGGCGGATTCGTCTGGAACACGTTTCGCTGGGAAACGGCGCGACGGCGTGGGGCGCGAACACGACGCTGATGATCGTCGACCCGGACGATTCGTCCGAGACGGTCCCGCTGAAGCTGTGCAACGCGGATTTCGGCTCGCGGCTGCCGGCGACGTGGTTCAACGTCGTCGGGCTGGGCAACCAGGAGCCGCAGTTCGCCGGGGGACCGCCGGTTCCGGGCACGGGTCTGACTGACGGCTACGAGGTGTGGGTGACCCGCGCCGACGGCATCGAGGTGCCCGGCGACTGCAATCTGGACGGCAGGGTCGACGGCGGCGATCTGGCGATCATGGCCACGCACTGGAACGACACGGGCGCCGACTGGATCTTCGGCGACTTCACCGGCGAGGGCGCCGTCGATGATGCGGACCTGGCGCTGATGGCGTCCAACTGGGGTTACGGTCCGATTGACGGAGAGCTCATGTCATTCGAGGACGCGGCCGCGGCTTACGGCGTTCCGGAGCCGGCGACGCTCGGGGTACTTGCGGTCGGTGCGACGGCGCTGCTGAGACGCAAGAGAACGAGATGATGCGGCGCGAGGGCGGAGCCGATCCCCACCGGTGTGCGGCCGGGGCCAATCGCCGGGCGTTCACGCTGGTGGAGCTGCTCGTGGTGGTGGGCGTCATCGGGCTGCTGGTCGCCATCCTGTTGCCGAGCGTGACGCGGGCGAAGCTGCTGGCGAAGGTCGCGCGGGCGAAGGCGGAGCTGCGCGGCATCGCCACTGCGCTGATGACCTACCACGCGGACCAGGAGGCGTTTCCCCCGGCCCGCACCTACTGCGAGTACGGCGACCCGGCGAAGGCGCCGGACTGGGCGGAGCTGCCCCCGGAGCTGGGCGACGGCTACTATACCCCGGCGGCGCCCGGCGCGCAGCTCACGCTGAATGCGGTCGATCCGTTCAATTCCGGACGAACGTACAAGTATCTCAAGCCCGGAAGAGGCTATCACAACGGGTGCGGCACGTTCGTGTCGATCTGGGTTCCCGACGGGTTTCCCTCCGGGCTGGCGGGCGCGGGCAGCGACTACAGCAGCGAGGAGGACAGCCCCGTGTCCTTCGTGCTCTGGAGCGTCGGCACGTTCGGCGACATCGGATACTGGAACGCCCTCGAACGGCATCACCCGTTCGAGACGCGCGAATGGTACGGCGGCGGGCGCGAGGACGGGATCATCGTCCGCGCCCGCATGGCGTCGGGCTCCTTCGTCACCTCGCCGTGAGCCACGCCTGACTGAGAGAAGTCGGGCCTCGTCGGCTCGCGGCTCCAGAGGCGTGTGCACCGCACACGGACTTGCCGATCACACGTCCAGATCAGCCCCGTGCTCTTCAAGATGTGTGCGGACGGCGGCGGGGTCGACGGATCGCACGTCTCCGGTCCCGGCGGCGCGTGCGGCGAGGACGCCGGCGGCCTGGCCGGTCATCGAGCAGGTCGTCATGACCCGCGCCGAGGACAGCGCGAGCTGGTCAGCGGAGATGGATCGCCCGGCCGTCAGGAGGTTCACGCCGTCGCGGGCGATCAGGCACCGCAGGGGAATCTGGTAGGGCGGCACCCGCTGCTCGTCCTTGCTGAGCAGGTAGGTCCGCTTGTCGTCGTCGGGGCTGATGGCGTCCAGCATGAACACGCCACGGGCGACGGCGTCGTCGAACCGCCGCCCGGCCCGCAGGTCGTCGACGCTGAGCACGTAGTCGCCGACGATCCGTCGCCCCTCCCGAAGGCCGACGATCGGCGAACAGTGGTCCAGCCGCCAGCACTTGCGCTCGACGCGCTGGTAGTAGTCCAGCACTTCCCACATGCGGCGGCGTGCGGTCGCCTCCAGTTCGGCGAGCTGCAGCGTGTC
>CAZADC010000112.1:0-9587 GCA_964483755.1 uncultured Planctomycetaceae bacterium
ATCCGGGCCACGTCCAGCGTCTCCAGCAGCTCCTGCCGGCGCGTGCGGAGACGGTCGAGGTGCCCCTCGGCCGCCGGCTTGCGACGCAGGCGCCCCACCGCCGCCCGTACGCGTCGCCCCACGGCGGCGTAGTCGACCGCGATCCGCCGCGACGCCACGTCCAGCAGGAACAGGGCGACCCAGATCAGCAGGAGCGTCGTGGTCAGCGGGCGGGCGCTGCGCGGGAAGGTCACGCCGGCCCGGCTCCACAGGTCCGCCTGCCGCGGGTCGCCGGACAGTACGCGCCCGCCGGTGGTCCGCGCCACCTGTTCGAGCAGTCCCGCGTTGTCGCTCAGGTCGCGGAACTCCGGGGCGTAGGGCACCGTGACGGCCGACTGGACGAGCTGCACCGTATCGTCGTCGCCCGGCTTGCGGTATCGCAGATTGAGCAGATAGCCGCCCGGCGCGTCGGCGCGGAAGGCGCCCTGGTAGCGTCCGGGCCCGACCTGCCGCAGCGACAGGTCGGTCGACTCGATGTCCGGGCTGACGGCCTGGCCGTCGAGGCGAGCGAGCTGCAGGAACCGCCCCTCCTCGTCGGCCGCCTCGACCGTCACGGTCACCCGCCGCCCCTCGACGTCGGCGAACACCTCCAGCTCGGTGGATTGCGCGGGCTTGCCCACCCAGCGGACGACCTGCTCCCAGAACCCGTCGAACCCGCCCCAGCCGACCCACTGCGGCGCCCAGCGCGAGTCGGCGGAGCTGGTGAACGCGACCGCCTTGCCCAGCCCGCTCTGCCAGCCGGCGAGGATCGGCTCGTCGTCCGGGCCGACGAGCACCGTCCGCGCCAGCCCGCCGCGCGGCCCGGTCAGGACGAACCCTTCCAGCGCCGGCACGCCGGTCAGGCGGACGCCGCGCGCCAGGTCGCTGAGCGGATCGGAGAGCTTCGCCTTGAAGCGCTTCTCGACGATGAGCGAGCGGCTGATGACCTGGGCCTCCTTGACGAAAATCTGCGGGATGTGCCGCGGGTCGGTCACGGGGTGGTAGCGCCCGCCGGCGATTGTCGCGATGTCGTAGAGGAGCTTCTGGCCGGCGTCCGGCCCGACGGCGACGGTCGACACCGTGATGCGTCCCTCGGCCATCTTCCGCGCCAGCGCCCGGCAGTCCGCACCGGCCGTCTGCCCGTCGCTGAGCAGGATGACGTGCTTGACGCCGACCTCCTCCTTGCCCAGCGCGTCGGCGGCCGCCTTCAGCCCCGCGTGCATGTCCGTTCCGCCGCCCGGTCCGATCGGACGGATTCGCCGCGCGATGTCGTCCCTGTCGTCGGCGGCGCGGATCGGCACGCGCCATCGCGCGAGGGTGTCGAACGTCACGACGCCGACGCGGTCGAGCCGGCTGAGCCCGCGCACGGCGGCCACGGCGGCGCTCTTGCTGATCGTCAGCTTCTCGCCGTGCATGGAGCCCGAGCGGTCGATCACCAGCACCAGCGCGCCCTTGGGCATCTGTTTCTTCTGCGGCGGGTCCATGTCGACGGGCATCACCTCGGCGACGGGCGAGCCGATCCATCCGCCCGCCCCGAATCCGTTCGGTCCGCCGGTCATCACCAGCCCGCCGCCCAGCTCCGTCACGTAGGCCGCCAGCATCTGCTGCCGGCGGAGCGTGAAGGCGCTGTTGTCGACGTCGGCGAGGACGATCGCGTCGCAGCCGAGCAGGTCCGGAAGCTGCTCGGGCATCTGTTCCGCCCGGATATGCCGCACGTCGATGTCGCCCGCCTCGAGCGCGGCCGCCAGCGCCCGTCCGGCCTGGCCGTCCGTGTCGGCGACGATCACGTGCCCCGGACCGGCGACGAAGGTCATCGCCGACGCGGCGTTGTTGTGCGGGATGCCGTCGGCGGACGGGTCGTCCGGCACGAACGCCGCGCGGAAGTCGTGGATGCCGCGCGTGCCGACGGGCAGCGAGACCGTCTTGACGTTCGTCCCCGGGCGAAGCGAGACCGGCGAGCCCACGGCGTCGCTGGTCGGGTCCAGGTCCACCGTCCGGTCATTGAGCGTCAGCACGAGGCGCCCCGTCGCGGGCGCGGTCGCGCCGAGGACGAAGCGCAGCGGGATGGTCTGGTTGCTGCGGGCCCGCGTCGGCGCCGCCACGCGGCGGAACACCACCTCCCGCTCGTGCCGGTAGCGCAGCGGGAGCACGTCCACGGGAATCCCGTTCGGCGCGGCCGTGCGGGCGGCGGCCAGCAGGTCGCCGGACGTCTCGTTGCCGTCGCTGACCAGCAGCACCCGCGCGCCGGCGTCGGGCGGCGCGATCGCCAGGGCGACCTCCATTCCGTCGGCGAGGCGCGACTCGGCGCCGGTGAGGGTCGTCTGGCGGCTGCGGAGCTGAGCGCCGCCGCCGGGCAGGGCGGCGATGACGGCGGCCTCGGCGACGTCCACGGCCGCCAGGCGGTCCCCGCCCCGCTCGGGCGCCGCCGCCTCGCGCAGGTACGCCAGCGCCTGCTCGCCGAGCCCCTCGGGAATGGAACGGCTGCGATCAACCACGGCGATGACGGTCAGGTCCTCGGCGGTGCGGGTGATCGCCGGACGGGCGAGTATGAGCGTCAGCAGGGCCACCACCAGCACGCGGAGAACGATGGCGATGATCCGCCGCGCCAGCCCGAGCGACGACAGACGGGCCCACGCGACGTACGCCATCGGCGCGGCGAGCAGCGCGGCCAGAAGCCAGACGGGCCTCTCGAAGTGCAGTCCCACGGTCGCGATCATCGCCCGGCCCCCGCCGAACAGCACGCCGTCGCGCCCCGCCGTCCCCCCGCCCAGCCGCGGACCCCAAGCCCGATCGTGCGGCGAGCGGCTTGTCGGACCGAGCCCAACGAACGCAATCCTTTCCGGCTGGGGAGGCGCCGGCGCCCCCGGGTCACTCCGGGTCGTTGACCTCGTCCAGCGTGCCGAAGTACTTCTTCACCGACGCCTCGTAGCGCCGGGGGATGCGGTCTTCCTTCACGGCTTCGGCGGCCGCGGCACGCGCCGCCTTGACCACCTGCCCGCGCTCTCGCGTCGCCTCGCCGGCAACCTGCGGGCCGCGGAAGACCCATTCGGCGATCACCGGGCCTTCGGAGGCGCTCGCAGCATCCGACGTCTTGCGGGCCGCGGCGTGCAGGGGCTTGTCGTCGCGGCTGGGGGCGGCGGATTCCAGTCCCGCGCCGCGCCCGAGTCCGCCGCCGGGCATGCGATCGGTCGATTTGCCCGCGCCGCCGAGCGTCGCCTTCGCCGCGGCCGCCGCCGCCAGCGCCGCAGCCGCCGCGTCCATGTCGCCCCGGGCGGCCGCGAGGGCGTCGAGCTCCGCCGCCAGCGCCGCCACCTCGCCCGGCGAGAGGGACTCGTCCGTCCCCCCGCCGCAGCAGGCGCCCGCCATGACCCCCAGCTTCCGACAGGCGGCGCAGGCGCTGCGGCACGCCTTCACTTCATTCAGCACCTTCTCGATCTGCTCGGGCGTGAGCCCGCGCTTCTCGAGCGCCTCGCGGAGCGCGTCCTCGTCGAGTTCCGCCAGCGAATCCTCCAGCCCCATCTCGGCGAGCTTCTCGGCGACGCGGCCGTCGGCGGCGCGGTCGAGCTGCTCGCCGAGATTCCGCATCTGCTCGGACAGCGCCGCCCTCTCGCCGTCGGACAGTTCCCCGTCCGCGAGCTTGCGCTGCATATCGGACAGGATTTCGCTCGCCCTGTCGAAGTCGCCGCGGGCCAAGGCACGGTTGAGCTCGCGGTCCAGCCCCTTCTCGCTGGTCCGCAGGTCGCGGAGCATGTTCCTCAGCGACTCCATCGTGCGGGCCTTGTCGTCGGACAGCAGCTTCTCGAGGTCGCGCGACAGGTCGTCGAGCTTGCGGATCGCCTCGCGCCGGACCTCCTCCGGCTTGAGGTCGGTCGCGGGCGTCTCGGGGTCGGTGAGCTTCGACAGCTCGGCCGCCAGCTGGGGGTCGGGCAACTCCTTGACGGCCGCCTCGACCGACTGCACGGCCGTTCGGACGTCCTCCCGCGTCTGCTCCAAGCGGTCGGCCCGCTCCCTGCGGTCGCGGTCGCGCTGGAGGTAGCCGAGCAGGTCGATGCTCGGCATGAACAGCAGGACGGCGACGGCGACGAGCCACGCCAGCGGCGCCCCGGCCCATCGCGGGCGGGGACGGACGCCGAACCGCCGCCGGATATCGACGCGCTCGGCCGTGGTGCACGCCTCGGCCGTGGCGGCGCGGGCGAAGTCGTCGTCGCGCCCGCGGAACGCCAGGGCGCTGCTGAAGCGCTCGCGGAGCCCGAGCTCGGCATCGACGAGCAAGGCGGCGTCCATGAGCCCCGGCCATCGGCGGAGATACAACGCCCCGGCCGCCACGACGGCCGCCGCACCGAGCGCCCCGGGAAGCCAGTCCGACTGCCATGTGAGCCCGAGGACGCGCTGGACGATCAGCCAGAGCCCCCACACGACGCCCGCCACGAGCAGGGCCCCGGCGAGCAGGTCGCAGAGCAGCTCGATGCGGCGCAGGCGGCGTACGTGGAGGAGCTTCCGCTCAAACGGCGTCTTCATGATCCGTTCTCCCCTACATAAGACGCTCCGAAGACGAATTCAGTTTCCCAGAACGCCGATCCGCTCACAAGTCAAAAGCGTCACGGCGCGTGACACGTCGATCCGCTGCCGCGCGGCGTGCGCGATCGGTGCAGCGCGGTCGCCGTCACTTGTGCGTCCGCCGGGCCGCGTCTATGCTCGCACCCATGAGCAAGCTGCTGATCGTCCAGGCCGCCGCGCTCGGCTGGGAGCTCGTTCGCAAATCCGCGGGCGGCGAGCTCGCCGGTTTGCTTTTCGCCCCGGCCGACAGCGTCCTGCCCGCCGTCACCTGCACGGCGCAGGCGAGCTTCCGCACCGCCCGACCGCCGGCCGACCACGGGATGATCGCCAACGGGCGGTGCTTCCGCGACCTGCGGAAGGTGATGTTCTGGGAGCAGTCGGCCGGGCTGGTCGCCGGGGAGCGCATCTGGACCGACTTGCGCCGCCGCGGGGGGCGGGTCGCGATGCTTTTCTGGCAGCAGAGCCTCGGCGAGGACGTGGACCTGCTGCTCTCGCCGGCGCCGATCCACAAGCACCACGGCGGGATGATCGACGAGTGCTGCGCCCGTCCGGCGGACCTGTACGAGCGCCTCTGCCGGGCGGTCGGGCGGCGCTTCCGCCTGCGGCACTACTGGGGGCCGCTCGCCGGCGCGAAGGCGGGCGACTGGATCGCCGCCGCCACGGCGGCGCTGCTGACCGACGGGCGGGATTCCCCCGACCTGTGCCTGACCTACCTGCCGACGCTGGACTACGACCTTCAGCGCCACGGGCCCGACCACCCCAAGGCCTCGGCTGCGATGAAGGCGCTGGCCGGGCAGCTCGACGTGCTCACCTCGGCCGCGCGGAAGGCGGGCTTCGACGTGCTGGTGTTCGGCGATTACGCCATCGCCCCGGCCGAGCGAGCCGTCCTGCCCAATCAGACGCTTCGCCAAGGCGGTCTGATGCAGGCCCGCGACGTCCGCGGGATGCTCTACCCGGACCTCTACGCCGGCCGGGCGTTCGCGATGGTCGACCACGAGGTCGCGCACGTCTACTGCTTCGACCCCGGCGCCGTCGACGAGGCCCGCGACGCGCTCGCCGCGCTGGACGGTGTGGACCGGGTGCTCGACCGCGACGCGCAGGCGGCCGTGGGATTGGACCACCCGAACGCCGGCGAGTTGGTGTGCCTCGCGCGTCCGGGCTGCTGGTTCGCTTATCCGTGGTGGGAGCGGCGCGGCGAGGCCCCGGACTACGCCGGGCACGTGGACATCCACAACAAGCCCGGGTTCGACCCGTGCGAGCTCCGCTTCGGGTGGCCGCCGGGGTCGGTCAGCCGCGACACGGACAAGGTCCGCGGCTCCCACGGGCTGACCGGGGCGGGCCGAGAGATCGCCTGGGCGTCCACGTTCGACCTGCCCGGCAAGAACGAAACGCTGATCGACCTGGCGGCAGGCGTTCGTGAGACCCTGAACAATCAATGATCGTCCGCGCATCCGACACATCCTGGGGCGACAGTCGGGGGTGTGATTGCGGCAGCAGCGGCCGATCCGGTACCATGCCTCCACTGAGGCCGACGCAGCACCACCGAGACACCTGACCAAGGGAAGTGCGATATGCGAACCACGCTTTGCATTCTGACGGCCGTGCTGGTTGCCGCGCCGCTCGCCGCTGAAGAGCCCGACAGGCCGAGGAAGATCCTCGGACACTACATGGGCTGCTTCGTGGCCGGGACGGGCGCGATCTACTCCCACTCGCACAGCGGGCTGGGCACCATGGACGCGCCGAAGGAGGTCCGCGAGGGCGACCCCCTCGAGCGCGAGCTGGCGAAGTGGGCGAAGACATCCCCCGGCGGGACGTACCGCAACTTCGACCTGTCACCGTACGATCAGCGGCTCAAGCTGGAGGAGGCGGCCGACCTCGAGATCCGCCGCGCGATGCGGATCGGACTGGACGGGTTCAGCTTCGACGCCTGGGCCGGCGGCGATAGCGCGAAGAAGCTCTTCGAGGCCATGATGAAGGTCTGCGAGGAGAAGAAGTACCCCTTCGAGCTGACGATCACCCTCGACGCCTCCTGCCTCAAGCAGGACAAGCGGGGCGTCCGCGGCGCCTACGTCCGCGAGATCAAGTGGCTGCTCGACACCTTCGGCGACCACCCCAACCTCGCCCGCCGCGACGGGAAGGTCCTCATCATGGGCTACCAGTCGGCCTGGCCGTGGGTGCAGTACCTCTGGGACCACGCCTGGGCGAAGGGGCTGCGCGACGCGGAGCACAAGGCCGAGCTCAACCGCCTGCGAAAGTGCGAGGAGGGCTGGAAGATGGTCGGCCCGGCCTTCCGGTCGCTCGAGAAGGAGATCGGTGAGCCGATCTACTGGGAGTTCTGCCTGTCGGCGTTCTTCCACAACGTCGGCGGGGTGGCGAAGGGGTCGCTCCCGAAGGCCGCCGCGATCATCGCGAAGGACCTGCCCGCGGTCGGCTCGTTCAGTCACCTGGGAGATGAGCACGGCGCGGTCGCCGACGCCGTCGTCTCGGCGGGCGCCGAGTGGAGCCAGCCGATGTGGCTGCAGTACGAGAACTATGGCTGGTACCAGACGGCGAGCCCGGGCACGGACTGGATCCGCGGCAACTGGTCCGCCGCCCGCGACATCCCCTCCACGCTCATGCAGTACATCACGTGGAACGACTACCACGAGAGCACGAACCTGACGCCGGGGTTCAACACCCGCTACGCCTACTACGACCTGACCGGCTACTTCATCGAGTGGTGGAAGACGGGCAAGCAGCCCGAGTCCGATCACGACCGCGTGTACATCTTCAGCCACAAGTACGGGGACGCGAACAAGGTCTTCCCCTTCACGGGCAATCCGAAGCAGGACAACGTCATCGAGGTGCTGACGATCCTCCCCGCCCCCGCACACATCCGCGTACCGGGACGGAAGCTCGCTTCCGGCGAGCCGGCGGAGTGGGACGCGCCGGCCGGCCTGAGCTTCCGCCAGCTCCCCCTGACGCCGGGACCGGTCTCGGCGGAGCTGATCCGCGACGGCAAGGTGGAGATCGACCTCGAGCTGCCCGAGCCGGTCGGCACCCGCCCGTTCCGCCGGGACGTGGGCAAGACGGCGATCTGCACCGAGTTCGCCCGTCACTGGAGGGAGGACTTCGGCGACACCGAGCCGTACGTCTACACCGAGTACGCCGACAACGACGACGACGGGCTGCCCAATTGGTTCGAGATGCTCTGGTTCGGCAAGTTCGGCGACATGAGCACCGCCGGCGTCGCCGAGCCCGGCGCCGACCCCGACGGCGACGGAAAGACCAACCTCGCCGAGTGGAAGGCGCAGACCAACCCCACGAAGAAGGACTGACCCGGACGCTGCAGTGGAACGGGCTTCCAGCCTGTTCCGCACAGCCTGAAAGGCTGTGCCACTGTTCTGTTCCGCACAGCCTGAAAGGCTGTGCCGCCGTTGCCGGATTGGTGCGGCAAGTGTCTGGCATTTCCGCAGATGCAACTCAACCGGTCCGCCGAATCGGCCGATTTTCCCGACGAGCGGGTCGCCATGGGACAGGTGGGAACAGATCGGGACGTTTCGCCGAGCGCCGGAGAGCGGGAGATTCTTCAGAGCCTGCTGGAGGTCGGGGCGGGACTGACGGTTCACGAGGACCGCCGGCAGGTGCTGGAGCTGATCCTGCGCCAGGCCCGCCGGCTCGCGCGCGCCGAGGCGGGGGCGCTGTACGTATCGACCGACGGGCGCCTGCGCTTCGCCGTCGCCCAGAACGACCGGCTGGACCCCTCGCAGCTCGACCGGCACCTGCTGGACGCGGAGCTCGAGGTGTCGCCGGACTCGCTGGCCGGGTTCGTCGCGAAGGTCCGCTCCCCGGTGAACATCCCGAACACCTTCACCGCCCCGCCGGGCCCGTTCCGGATCAACCGTGCCTTCGACGCCCGCACGGGCTACCGGACCGTCAGCGTGCTGGCGATTCCCCTGACCTGCCCCGACGGGCAGTGCGTCGGCGTCCTGCAGCTCATCAACCGCCTCGGAACCGGCGGACGGGTCGTCGCCTTCCCCGACGACGGGTGCGGCGGGCTGAAATCGCTCGCCGCCATGGCCGCCGTCACGCTGCACAACATGGAGCTGCAGGAGCAGCTTCGCCGCGCCCACCTCGACACGATCTTCCGCCTCTCCACCGCCGCCGAGATGCGCGACGACTGCACCGGGCGCCACGTGCGCCGCATCAGCGACACGTCCGGCATCCTCGCCGCGGCGATGGGGCTCGACGACCGCCGCGTCGAGCTCATCCGCTGCGCCAGCCCGATGCACGACGTCGGCAAGATCGGCATCCCCGACCGCATCCTGCGAAAGACCGCCCCGCTCAACGACGACGAATGGGCCGTCATCCGCCGCCACCCGCGGATCGGGGCGGACATCCTCGCCGAACCGGATAACGACGTAATGGCGGCCGCGCGGGAAATCGCCCTCACCCACCACGAGCGATGGGACGGCGCCGGCTACCCGAACCGCCTCGCCGGCGACGACATCCCCCTCAACGGACGGATCGTCGGCGTAGCGGACGTGTTCGACGCCCTGGTGTCGAAACGCTGCTACAAGCGCGCGATGGACTGCGAGGAGGCGGTGAGCGTCATGGCCGCCGAGCGAGGCCGGCACTTCGCCCCCGACGTCCTCGACGCCTTCCTCAACGCCCTCGACGACGTGCTCGCCTGCTACGACGCCCCCGCAGATGCGTGAGGCCCGTCGGCGTAGCCTCTTTTCCCTTGGCACGGGCGGCGTTCGCGCGTAGCGTCAGAGCGCCGGACAGACCGGCGGCGAACCTTCACTCCTGGTCAAGGGAGACCCGATGAGACGGCTGCGGATTTCCGACGTGCAGTGCGGCGACGGACGGATTCTCGTCGACCGGCTGGGACGGCGGGCGATCACCGGCGGCGGGCTGTATCTCTTCAAGCCGGGCGAGACCGCCCACCCCGAGCCGCGCCACGTCCACGATACCGACGAGGTGTTCATCTTCCTCCAGGGGCGCGGCGTGCTGCCGATCGACGGCGTCGA
>CAZADC010000113.1:0-9545 GCA_964483755.1 uncultured Planctomycetaceae bacterium
GGCGTCCATCGCCTCAGGCGCCCTGCACCTGCTTGCCGCGGCGCGCGAACGCGGCCGCCCCGGGCGACGCTTCGCTGCGACGCCCTCCGAGCACCGGGTCCTTGTCGAGGTACAGTTCCCAGTGGCTCATCGCGTCGAGCATCCGCTTGCCGCGCTTGCAGTCGGCGATGGAGAGTTTCCCCTCGCGCACCAGGTCCCAGTACGGGCCGAGGTCGGTCTGCTGGTACAGGCTCGCGAAGTGCCGGTAGAACTCCTCGCGCGGAAGGCGGGTCTCCGTCACCGCGTGCAGCGTGTCGAAGCAGGAGTAGTCGTGCGTCAGCAGGTCGTCGAACATCTGCCGGTACAGCTCCGTGCCCGGCAGGGGGGTCAGGACGGTAAACTGCGTGTGCGTGATCTCTTTCTCGGTCACGTAATCCCGCAGCCGCTTGAAGTCGTCCGCCGTCCAGTCCGGGTCGACGATGAACGCACCCCAGATGATCACGCCGTTGTCGTGGCAGATGCGGATCGCCTCCTCGTTGACCCGCGCGGCGTTCTTCTTGTTGACCTTCTCGAGCATCCGATCGGAGTCGCCCTCGAGCCCCAGCAGCACCGCGTACAGCCCGGCCTCCACCCACTTCTCGACGAGCTCGGGGTGGCGGGCGATCGAATCGGTCCGGCACTCCATGCTGAAGCGCATGTCGATGCCGCGGTTCAGCACGAGGTCGGCGATCGCGTCCTCGCGCCGGTAGTTCATCAGGAAGTTGTCGTCGACGAACGTGATGTGGGCCGTGTCGACGGCCTCGACCTCTCTCAGCACCCGCTCGGCCGACATCTGGCGCGTCTTGCCGCCGTAGAACTCCCACACGCTGCAGAAGTTGCAGCGGAACGGACACCCGCGCCCCGTCGCCACGGACGTATCCGGTTTGTCGAACAGGAAGAAGTATTGGTCGCGGTATTTCGCCGTCAGGTCGCGACGGGGAAGCGGCAGCGAGTCCATGTCCAGCGGGCCGAGGTCGCGCTCGTTTCGAATGAACTGCCCGTCGGCGTCGCGATAGATGATGTTCGGCACGCCCCCGAGCGACCCACCAGCGGCAACCGCGTCGACCAGCCTCGGCAGCGCCAGCTCGCCCTCGCCGAGGGCGATGGCGTCCACCTGCGGAATGAAGAAATCCTCCGGCATCAGCGAGACGTGGTGTCCGCCGACGACGGTGAAGATTTCCGAATCGAACTCCTTCGCCGACCGCAGGACGTCCATCGCCGCGTAGACTTCCGGCGTCAGCGCGGTGACGGCGACCACGTCGGGCGTGAACTCCTGCAACTGGCCGGCGAGGTTCGCCTCCACGCGCATGTCGAAGATGCGTACCTCGTGCTCCTCCAGAACCGCAGCGAGCATCTCCAGCGCCAGCGGCTCGGGCATTGCCGCGAGGCGGAAACCGATTTCCGACGACTGGCACTCCGGGTGAATCAGCAGTATACGCAACGTGAGTCGTTCCTTAGCAGGCGACACCCAACACAGTGACCGCCGGGCCCGCACGCCCGGCACCGCAGGCATTGTACGTCGTCATCGGCTGATCTTAACGGAAAATCCTGTGCGTTGCGGGCGCTGCGCTCACTCGATCGGCAGGCGGCGCCGGGCAGGCGCGACGCGGTAAGAAAACAACCGCCCGCCGGGTCCGCTGGATGGTTCTACGGCTGCGCCGTCAGGTCGCAGTCGAAGCGGTCCAGGCTCGGCCAGGAGGGATCGTTGTGGATGCACAGACCCCAGCGGATGCCCGGTCCGAAGTCCACGTCGCGGTAGTCGTCCTCGCGGTACGGTCCCGGCGCGTGCGGCGGGGAGACGTCGGCGACGCGCTGAAAGCGGATCCCGTCCGGGCTGTACTGGGTGGTCGCCCCCTGCGGACCGGTCGGGGCGACCAGGGCGGCTACGCCGTCGCCGTGCGGCCAGACGCACACCTCGTGCCCGCTGTCGATCAGCGGGTTGTCCGGGCGCCTCGTGAACGGGCCGGTGGGGCTCTCGGCCGTCGCGAGGCCCATCTTCGTCTGCCCGGGCGTTTTGCGCCGTTCGCGTCCCTTGTAGTACATCCGGTACTCGCCGTCGCGGACGATGAAGCACGCGTCGTCGACGCGGCAGCTGTCGAAGTCCCCGTCCGGGCCGGGGCGCAGGACCGGGTTGCCCTTGAACTTCGTCCACGGTCCTTCGGGGCGGTCCGCGGACGCCACCCCGATCGCCGTCGGCGTGGGCTCGCCGTCCGGGCCGCGGTTCGTGAAGGGCTTCGGCACGGCCGTGTAGTACAGCCAGTAGCGACCCTCCGCGACGAGGATCGTCGGCGTGAACACGCCGTGGGCGTCCCAGGCGTCGTCCGGGCCCTTGCCGATCGCTCGCCCGCGCTCGGTCCATTTCAGCCCGTCGGGGCTGGTCGCCCACCACACCGTCGCGGCATAGCCGGACGAATCCGTGATGCTCTTCGAGTACCATACGTGATACAGGTCGCCGACGCGGATGACCGGGCTCGGGTCGCGGCGCGTGACGCCTTCCTCGTACGGGATCGCCGGGCGGCAGGTGAAATCGGACTGCAGTTCGTCATCGATGCTCATCGCGGTGGGTTCCTCGAAGAGAAGTGGGCTGGTTCGGACGGCTCAGTGCACGCCCTGGGCGAACAGGTCGCGCAGCGGGTGCGGGTAGTCCTGCAGAACGATCCGCTCCATCAGGCGGTCGCGCAGGTCTCGGCGGACGTCGGCGCAGGCATCGTCGGCGACGAGGTTGTGCTGCTCTTCGGGGTCCTCGGAAATCCGGAAGAGCTGCTCCCCGCCGCCGCACGGGTACCAGGTATACCGCCATTCGTGCGTGCGGAGGGTCCGCGCCCAGTCCGCGGGATCGATGCTCCAGATGGCGTTGTAGCTCTCCGAGTAGGCGTCGCGGCGCCAGTCGTCGGGCGTCTCGCCGCGGCAAAGCGGCAGGAGGGATCGGCCGGGCAGCGTCGGAATGTCGGCCGGGTCGATATTCAGGTACCCGCCCAGCTTGGGCTGACGCGGGGGGTCCAGCCCGGCCGCGTCGAGCACGGTCGGGCAGATGTCCTCGAGCTGGACCATATCGTCACGGACGCCGCCGCCGGGCATGTCCGGGCCGGCGATGACCAGCGGCACGCGGATGCAGGCGTCGTAGTGGCGGTGCTCCTTGCCCCAGAACCCGTGGTCGCCGAGCATGTCGCCGTGGTCGGCGAGCAGGACGACGCAGGTGTCGTCAGCCCGGCCGGCCGCTTCCAGGGCGTCCATGACGCGTCCGAGCTGCTCGTCGAGGTGCAGCAGGTCGGCGAAGTAGCACCGCCGCGCCCACATCGTGTCGCGCTCACCGGCAGGACGTGTGGAGACCGACCGCGGCGCGTGCGGGTCGTCGGTCCACTCGGCCGGGGCGGGCGTGGGCAGGTCGGCCTCGTCCACGCGGTCGATCAGGTCCGGCGGGGCGTAGAACGGCCCGTGCGGCTGGACGTAGCTCACGTGGGCGTGCAGCGGTCTGGCCGGGTCAACCGAGGCGATGAAGCGCTCGGCGTGCGAGGTGATCCACTCGGTCTGGGACAGTTCGCGCGGAATGCTCAGCGGCGCCGCGCCCCAATTCGCGCGCGGGTATCTCCCGCCGGCGGTCCAGTCATGCCGGCGGCGGACTTCGGCGATCCGCTCCCGCAGGTCCTCCGCGTCCGGCCCGTAGGCGGCGAACTCCGGAATGCCCGTCGCCCAGATCTGCGCCAGCGCGCCGTCGAGATGGTCGGGGTGTTCGTCGCGGATCCAGTCCAGCCATTCGCCGCCGCGCGGGTCCTCGGTGTTGTGAACCTCGTCATAGCCGCAGGGGCGGTAGTCGGGGTGGACGCCGTGGAAGTGGGCGTGCAGGTGCACCTTGCCCAAGGCGGCCGTCGCGTAGCCCGCCTGCTGAAGCGACTTCATGAACGTCGGCAGGGCGGGGTCCAGCTCGTAGCCGTTCTGCAGCACGCCGTGCTGGCGGGTGGTCATGCCGGTGGCGATCGTCGCGCGGGTCGGACAGCACACCGGGTTGGAGGAGATCGCGTTGCGGAACGACACGCCGCGCTCGCAGAGGCGGTCGAAGTTGGGCGTCGCGAGCGGTCCGGACCGCACGGCCTCGAACCATCGGGCGGAGAGCTGATCGAGCATGAAGAAGACGACGTTCGGCTTGTCGGCCGGCATGGGCAGCCCTTTCGTGTCGGGAATCCTGACGGGCATGCATGATAGGCCGGGCGGAACGTCCTGCAAGTCCGGCGAATGATCGGGCCTGCCCGTCCCCGCCGACGACCGGCCGGGTTCGGACCGAGCGGCGGCGGATTGGTTGGACCGCCGCCGGCGGGGGGGCTATCATGCGTTGCCCATTGCGACCCCCAATGCGAGAGGATCGGATGCTCAAGGCACTGTACATTCTGGGCGAGGGCTCGTACGAAAGAATCTACGGCCCGCGCGAGCGGCGGGATATCGACGACCTGGTCGACGTCTGCGCCCCGCCCCAGACGCCGGAGACGGTCGCCGGCGAACCGGACCTGCTGGCCGAGATGGACGTGATGTTCTCCGGCTGGGGCGCGCCGAAGCTCACCGACGAGTTTCTCGCTGCCGCGCCGAAGCTTGGCGTGGTGTTCTACGGCGCGGGCTCGGTCAAGAAGGTGGTGACCGAAGCATCCTGGGACCGCGGCGTGCGGATCACCAGCGCCTACGCCGCCAACGCCGTTCCGGTCAGCGAGTACACGCTCTCGCAGGTTCTCTTCTGCCTCAAGCGGGGCTGGCGGTATGTGCGGCAGACGAAGCATGAACGCCGGTGGGGTCATCCCATGCCCGTTCCCGGCGCGTATCGCAGCACGGTCGGCGTGATCTCGCTGGGGATGATCGGACGGCTGGTGTGCGAGCTGCTCAAGAGCTTCGACCTCGACGTGCTGGCGTACGATCCGTACGTCGACGCCGCCGACGCGGCGAACCTGGGCGTCGAGCTCGTGTCGCTGGAGGAGCTGTTCAAGCAATGCGAGGTGGTCTCGTGCCACACGCCGAACCTGCCCGAGACGCGGGGCATGCTCACCGGCGAGCACTTCGCCTCGATGAAGCCGGACGCCGCGTTCATCAACACCGCCCGCGGCGCGGTGGTGCGGGAGCAGGAGATGCTCGACGTCCTCGCCGAACGCCCGGACCTGACAGCCGTGCTGGACGTTACGTATCCCGAACCGCCCGCCGCCGAGTCGCCGATCTGGACGCTCGACAACGTGATCGTCACGCCGCACATCGCGGGCTCGATGGACCGCGAGTGCAACCGCATGGGGCGCTGCATGGTCGAGGAGCTCCAGCGCTTCCTGCGGGACGAGCCGATGCGCTGGGAGATCACGCGCGAGCGGGCGAAGATCATGGCCTGACGCGGGCAGCAGCGCGGCGGATTCCGTTAACCAGAATTGTAGACGGCTGGAGGCCGAGACGATGATCCGAACCGGACTGGTTTCGATAACATTCCGCAAGCTGAGCTGCCGGGAGGTCGTGGACCTGGTGGCCGCCGCCGGGATGGACGGTATCGAGTGGGGCGGGGACGTCCACGTCCCGCACGGCGACCTGCAGCGCGCACACGACGTGGCGGCCATGACGACGGATGCCGGGCTCGCCGTGCCCTCCTACGGCAGCTACTATCGCGTCGGGCACCACGAGCCGTGCCCGTTCGAGGCGGTCGTCGAGACGGCGGCCGCGCTGGGCGCGCCGCTGATCCGCGTGTGGGCGGGCAAGCAGGGCTCCGCGGCGGCCGACGACGAGTACCGTCGGCTGGTCGCCGACGAGATGTGCCGCATCGCGGATCTGGCCGCCGGCGCGGACATGCGCGTCGCCTGCGAGTGGCACAACAACACGCTCACGGACACGAACGAGTCCGCCTTCGCGCTGCTCGACGCGGTGGACCGCCAGAACGTCCGATGCTACTGGCAGCCGACGCCGGGCATGGGGGAGCGGGAACGGCTGGCGGGCCTCCTGGGACTGATCGAGCGCGGCAAGCTCGCCCACGTGCACGCCTACCAGTGGGAAGGGCACGACCGCCTGTCGCTCGCCGAGGGCGCCGACCGGTGGGAAGGGTTCTGCCGCCCCGTGGCCGAGGACGCGGAGGAGCATTTCGTGATGATGGAATTCGTGGCCGGCGACGGCCCCGAACAGTTCGTCGCCGACGCCGAGACGCTCAAGCGGATCGTCGCGGCCGTGAGCTGACCGGCCCGCCGCGACGGGAGAAGGACAGAACGTGCAAACCGAGTACCGCACCGCCGACTGGGACAGCTACCGGATGGTCTACGGCGAGCCGCACCGCGAGCTCGAGCCGCCGGAGCGGGAGATCGCCGTCGTCGACGAAGCGCTGGACGCGCTGGTCGGCGCGGGCGTTCTGCCGCACGCCGAGTACGACCACGAGAAGTCCTCGCCCACCGCCGTGCCGTCGCCGAGCGGTTCGACATCCCCTGGACGGCGATCTCGCCGCGGATGCAGCGGCTGATCTACGCGATCAACGCGATCGTCCGACCGGTGAATCTCATCGCGGCCGGGGTGTTCTGCGGGAACACGTTTATTTCGAACGCCGGCGCCGCCGTCGGACCCGGAGCGGTCTACGAAGCCCGGCGGGCGGTCGGCATCGAGATCCGCCCCGAGGAGGCCGAACGCGCCGAAAGGAATGTCCGCCGGCTCGATGCGACCGGCGTGGCGAAGGTCATCGCCGCCGACGCCGTGCAGTATGCGGCCGACGTGGACGCACCGATCGACCTGCTGTATCTGGACGCCTCCGACGCCGATCGCGGGAAGGGGTTGTACCTCGACATTCTCCGGGCCGGGTGGCAGCATGTCCCCGCCGACGGGGTGATTCTCGCCCACAACAGCGTCAACGGCGGGCCGGAGTTGGGCGGATACTTCGATTTCGTGCGTGACGAGGCCAACTGTCGCGCGAGCGTGAACGTGGTCCTCGATCCCGAGGGCCTGGAAGTGTCGATCCGATGACCGCGGCGCCGGGCGGCAGGCCCCGCGGCCGGGAGAACCCCATGAATCCGCAGAATTTCGAGAAGAAGAACGAGACGATCCGCGAGGAGTTCAAGCGCCTCAAGTCCGAGTCGCCTGAGCGGTTCGAGCGGCGCCTGGCGCTGTCGTGGAGCAACTGGGGCTTCGGCCTCGAGCCGCTGGCTGCGTCGGCGAAGCGCCTGCGCGCCGCCGGGCTCGAATACGTCGAGCTGCACGGGAACCACTACGGGGCGGACCTCGGATACGACGCGGACGAGGCCCTGCGGATTCTCGGCGACCACGGGCTGAAGGTATCCGGCGTGTGCGGGATGTTCTCGGCCGACAACGACCTGTCGAGCAACCGCCCGATGCAGCGCCAGGCGGCGATCGACTACCTGAAGCGCGAGATTCCCTTCACGGCCGCCGTGGGAGGGGCGTATCTGCTGACGGTTCCCGGCGCCGTCGGTCGCCCGACGCCGTACGACGACACGGAGTTCGAGCGGGCCGTCGAGACACTGCGGATCGTCGCGGATCTGTACGTCGAGCACGGCGTCCGCTGCGCCGTCGAGCCGATCCGTTCTGCCGAGGTCAGCCTCTGCCGCACCGTCGCGGACGCCGAGGCGTTCATCGCCGCGGTGGACCACCCGGGCGTGCAGCATATCAACGGCGACGTCTATCACATGCAGGTCGAGGAGTCGCACATCGGCGAAGCCATCGTGCAGGCGGGCGACCGGCTGACGAACCTCCACATGGCCGACAGCAACCGCTGCGCCCTGGGGGCGGGGTCGATGGACCTCGACACGATCATCATGGCGCTATACGTGATCGGGTACAACGAGGAGGGGCGGTTCGTGACCTGCGAGCCGCTCGGACCGGGCGGCGACCCGTACCCCGCGATGAACGGACGTCCCGACCCGCAGCGCCTCGACGAGCTGGTGACGCAGTCGGTGAGCTGCTTCCGCCGCCGCGAGGAGGAACTGCTGGGGTGAGTGGCCGGGGTTGCGCGTCGACGCCGTCGGACGCTGACCAGCGCCGGCGCGCGGTTCTGTCAGGCCTCTCGGTCTCTCCGCACGTTTCGGATTTCGTGCTTCGTATCTGCTGCTTCTCTTTGCTCTTTGCTCTTTGAACTTTGAACTTTGAACTTTGAACTTTGAACTTTGAACTTTGAACTTTGAACTTCGCGCATAGAAACGGGGAGGCCCGCTGGGGACCTCCCCGTCGATTCGCTGCGTCGAAGGGCGATTACCGGCTGGGCGTGACCATGCTGGTGTCGTCCTCGGTTTCAGGCAGGCCGCCGACCGTGCCGGAGGTCTCGTTGGTGTAGATCGCGTCGTTCTGGATGCCGGCGTTGGAGTTGTCGGTGTTCTTGTAGAACTGGACGGAGTAGTTCTTGTAGAGCACCGCCTCGCCGTCCTTGAAGTGGTTCGACGGATCGACGTTGCCGCCGACGTTGGCGGGGTTGCCGTCGCTGTCGAGCGGCATGCGGTCGGCCATCATGGCGAATCCGCCGTCGAGGTTCTGGTTCGTCAGCGGGGCGGCGTTCGGATTGTCGCTGGCGTCCTTCGCATACGGCCAGCTGATCGTGTAGGAGAAGTTCCTTCCGTCGCTCCATCCCGCGGCGTCGTTGCCGGTCCGCTCGAGCCAGTCGCCGTCGGAGGCGCAGCGGAACGCGGCCTGGCTGACCATGCCCTCGTCGATGAGGAGCCAGACGTTGTTCATCCCGTGCTCCTCGAGGTCACCGTTGAACAGCTCACCGATGGAGCCGGTCGTGGCGACGGTCTCGTTGGCGTCGCCGGCATTTGTGAACACCGGGAACTGGTCGTTCGCGCTGGTCGTGTACAGCGCGATCGCCTTGCCGACACTGTTGAGGTTGGCCTGGCAGGCGGCCTGCTTGGCCAGCTCTCGCGCCCGACCGAGGCTGGGCATCAGGATCGACACCAGCAACGCGATGATGGCGATCACCACCAGCAGCTCGATCAACGTAAAACCTTTCCTTCTCATCATTGCAGCCTCCTCCCCCCAACCATGTGGAAACGCCGGAAACCCAAGTGTCACGCCGGGGGAGGAGATAGGATAAGTCCTTCCGATGACGGCGGGACGCACGGGCGCACCGACTCGGCCGGGAGGGGCCCGGCCTGCGGCGTGTCATGTCCAGCCGCGGGGTTCCCGCGGCGTACGCGCATCGGCCTTCTCAGCAAGGCCGATCTGCCCCACGAGGGCAGTGTTCAGCATGCATGGGACGAAGGCAAACACAAGCCGCCGTTTACCGACACGCCGGAGACGGACAGCGGGAACACTGCGTCACCGAGGCGCACGCCTCATCACGGTGTGTCGGCGCCGGGCCTCGTGCCCGGAGCCTTCGCTGAAGGGGGCGGGGGGAGCGTCAGGGTAGAAACCCTAGGATAGTTCATGATAGCGGGCCTACAACGCTCCATGCACGCCACCTTCACACTGATCCTACATCCGCTGCCGTGAAGGTGTCAACACAATCCGGGAACAAAAATGACCCCGGTCGTCGGCTTGTGACGGCCTGCGCGCTGCCCTCTGTGTGCGACATACTTTGGTGGCAGCCGATAAGC
>CAZADC010000114.1:0-2248 GCA_964483755.1 uncultured Planctomycetaceae bacterium
TCGCAGACGAGGTATATCTGGTGCGGAGAAACGGCCGAGGCGATGTCGGCCGCCTGCTTCATCATCTGCTCGTCGATGTGCAGTCGCCCGGCCGTGTCGATGATCACCACGTCCCGGTCGTTCTCCATCGCCCAGACGGTCGACCGCCGCGCGACCTTGACGGGGTTCTTCTCGCCGTCGACGCGGAAGACGGGCGTGTCCACCTGCTCGCCGACGACGCTCAGCTGATCGACGGCGGCCGGTCGCTGCAGGTCGCAGGCGACCAGCGCCGGGTGCTTGCCCTGGGCCTGGATGAGCTTCGCGAGCTTGCCGGCCGTGGTCGTCTTGCCCGAGCCCTGCAGACCGGCGAGCATGATGATCGTCGGCGGCGGGGAGACGTAGTAGATGCGCGAGTCCACCGGGCCCATCAGCTCGGTCAGCTCGTCCTGGACGATCTTGACCATGACCTGCCCGGGATGGAGGGACTTGATGACCTCGGTCCCGCTGGCCTTCTCGACGACGGTGTTGCAGAAGTCCCGCGCCACCTTGTAGTTGACGTCGGCCTCGAGCAGCGCCTGGCGGACTTCCCGCATGGCGTCGCGGACGTTGTCCTCGCTGATCCGCCCGCGGCCGGAGAGCTTGCGGAAGACGCCGGTAAATTTCTCTGTCAGCGTTTCGAACATGGGTCGCTCAGGATACCACACCGACCGTTCGAGGCGAAAGACGCTCTCGCCCCCACACAGGGAGCGGAATGTCCTTCCGACACAGCAAGCGCGGTGTCCTTCCAAGGGCGCCGCTTCACATCACACCGCTGGACGCCTCGACACGATGAGCCCGGCGGCGGGCGCACACGCGGCGGCCTGGGAAGCCCGCCGCGCTCGACGGGGAGAGTGCGGGCGGTCGGCGAAGGCAGATGAGCCGGCCAGCGGCGCGGCGGGGCGGCGCATCAAGCGCGACACAGCAAGCGCGGTGTCCTTCCAAGGGCACCGCGTCACATCACACCGCTGGACGCCTCGACACGATGAGCCCGGCGGCGGGCGCACACGCGGCGGCCTGGGAAGCCCGCCGCGCTCGACGGGGAGAGTGCGGGCGGTCGGCGAAGGCAGATGAGCCGGCCAGCGGCGCGGCGGTCGGCGGCTTTGACACGGTTGACCGCCCCGCGGAGAATGTGCGCCGGACCTGATTCCCGGAAGGCGCACATGACGGCAGCGGCGGCATCGGTGGTGTTCGACGCACCCGACTGGCCGTTGCTGTTGCGCGTCGCGGCCGGGGCGGGGCTGGCGTGGGAGCTGGCGACGCTCCTGCGGGGAATCTGGTCGGCCCGCCCGGCGCGTGCGGCCGCGGGGTTGACGTTCTGCGCGATCGTGCTCGGCCCGATCGCTGCACTGATCGCGTGGGTGCACGGCGGTCTCGCCGGCGCCCGCCACGGCGGCGCGGTGCGGGCGTGCCTGTGGGGGGGCTGCCTGACGGCGCTCGGCGCGGCGACGGTCCTCTCGACGGCCGGGGCGCTGGTGACCATCGGCGTGTGCGGCGCAGCGTGGTGCGTGCGGGCCTACCGCCGCACGACCGCCCCGCTGCCGCGCCGCTCGCGGGCGCTGCTGCTGACGATCCGGATCGCCGTCGTACTGCTGCTGATCGCGTGGGCGCTCGGACCGGGCATCGAGAGCCGCTTCACGCGGGAGATCGGGCGGACCGTGCTGATCGGGGTGGACGTGTCGGCCTCCATGGCGCGGACGGACATGCCGACGGACTACCGCCGCGACCACCCCGCCCCCGGCGGCGAAGAGACCGCCCGCATCGACGCCGTCCGCCAGGCGATGCGCGACAGCCGGGAGACCCTCGATGAGCTCGCCGGGCGCGCCGAGATCAAGCTGTTCCTGTTCGACTCGCGCCCTCTCGCCTTCGCCGACCTCTCCCGCCCCGCCGCATGGGAGATGCTCGCCGACGCCCGCGCGGACGGGCCCGCGACCGCCCTCGGTGACGCCGCCGCCGAGGCCTTCGACCGCGCCGTCGCCGCCGACGCCGGGGACGTCGCCGCGGTCGTGCTGATCTCCGACGGGTGCAACAATACGTCCGACGCCCTCTCGCCCGACCGCCTGGCGGCCGTCATGGATGCGCGCGGCGTGCCGATCCACACCGTCGGCGTCGGCAGCGAGCGGATCACCGAGGCGACGCGGTCGCTGTCAGTGACCGATCTGCAGGCGGCGGACCGCGTCGAGGCGTTCAACCGCCTGCCCGTCACGGCGACCGTCGAGGCCGTCGCCCTCAA
>CAZADC010000114.1:2258-9539 GCA_964483755.1 uncultured Planctomycetaceae bacterium
CTTCCGCAGCCGGGTCCTCGACGGTACCCGCAACGAGCTCGGCCTGCTGGCCACGCGGACCAACGTGCTGGTCACCTGCCGGTTCGGGGACACGGAGGTCGGCGTGCGCCGCGTCGCGATTGACGGCGACCGGGTCAGCAAGCCGGTGCGGTTCGTCCACGTCCCGCTGAGGAGCGGGTTCCACCGCCTGAGCGTCTCGGCCCGTCCCGTCGGGGAGCCCGACGGGCTCATGGGCGAACCGGAAGCGACGAAGCTCGTACAGGTGGTCGACCGCGGACTGCGCGTGCTCTACGTCGAGGGTCGGCTGCGGTACGAGTCCAAGTACGTCGCCCGCGCCCTGGCGGCGGCCGGGCGGTTCTCCCTCGACCGGCGCGTCCTCGCCGGCGACCGGGGCGTCGGGCTGGGCGACGAGCTGGACGACTGGCTGACCTACCACGTCATCGTGTTCGGAAACGTGGCGGCCGGACGATTCACGACGGAGCAGCTCGAGATCGTCCGCCGCCTGGTGGACGAGTACGGCAAGGGGTTCTGCATGATCGGCGGGCGGAGCAGCTTCGCCGCCGGCGACTGGGCGGACACGCCGATCGCCGACGTCCTTCCGGTGGACGCTCGCCTGTCGTCGGGTCAGATCGACGGGCCGCTGCGAGTGGTCCCGACGTCCGAGGGGGCGGACAGCGACGTGATGCGGATCGGCGCGGCCGACGAGCCGGTCCGCGAGGCGTGGGCGAAGCTCGCCCCGCTCGCCGGCGCGGATCGTCTCGCCGGCATCAAGCCCGGCGCGGAGGTGCTGGCGACCACCGCCGACGGCGAGCCGCTGATCGTCGCGCAGACCTACGGAAAGGGGCGGTCGATGGCGATCGCCTTCGACACGACCTGGCGCTGGGTGCTCACGCCGCAGGACACGGCCGACCTGCAGCGGCGGTTCTGGCGGCAGGCGATGCTCCATCTGGCGTCGCCGAAGCCGAACGTCTGGATCACGACGGACCGCACCCGCTACGACCTGCGGCGGCTGCTGCGGGGCGCGGAGACGATCGAGATCACCGCGGGCGTGGAGGACGCGGGCGGTCGGCCGATGCCGGACGTCGAGCCCCGGGTCGTGCTGATCTCCCCGGACGGCGGTGAAACCTCGGTCTCTCTCGCCCCCCAGGGCACGGTCCGACGGGGGCGCATCAGCCCGCCGGGCGCGCCGGGGACCTGGCGGCTGTCGCTCACGGCGGACGTCGGCGGCGAGGAGCGGACGGCCGAACACCGCTTCGAGGTAGTCCGCCGCGACCTGGAGTCGCTCGAGCCGCTGGCGAACACGGAACTGCTGCGTCGCGTGGCGGCCGAGAGCGGCGGCGACTACCGTCCGCTGCGGCGCTTCCGCGACGTGCTGGGGTATCTGCGGGTTGCGTCGCGTCCGAAGACGGTCCACGAGACGCGGCGTCGGGACCTGTCGGCGGCGCTGTCCTGGCCTGTGGTGCTGGGCGTGATCGCGCTGCTATGCGCAGAATGGGCCCTTCGCAAGCGCCGCGGGCTGATCTGACGGCGGCGGCTACTTGTAGATGTTGGTCCGCAACCCGTCGGTGAGCGTCGGTCCGCGTCGGTCGAGGCGGGCCCGCTCCACGAGAAGCCAGATCAGGCACGTCACCCACAGCAGGATCGCCAGCGGGACGATCACCGGAAGCGAGATGCTGCTGACGGTCTCCCACGGCGTGTGCTCGGCCTCGACGCCGCGTGCGGCGATGGCGTGCGGGGCGTACACCGCGCCGCCCACCAGGACCGAGCCCAGCGCCGCGACCATGACCTGCCCGATCGCGCTGACCCACGCCCACGACGCGCTGATGCGCTGCCGCGACGCCACCAGCACCAGCGTCAGCGAAACCGCCAGCCAGCACAGCCCGACCACGTCGATGATGAAGCCCGTGTCCACGAAGAACACCTTCACGTGGCGGGTGAAGGCTGGAAGCTCCATCCCCGTCGCGGCCGTCGAGCGGATGAGGAGCTGGACGAGCTTGCGGCTGCCCCCGGCCACCAGCGCCCAGACAAGGTACGCCAGTCCGGAGCAGGTCAGCGCCAGCCCGACGTCCAGCCGACTTGTACGTCGCACGCGTCCGAGCATGACGTCATTACACCAAGAGCCCCCGAACCGGTCAAAGGAAACACGGTGACCCGCAGGCAATAGGCAGCAGGTACTGGACAATAGTTGAAGAGGGAGCCAGAAGCAGAGCCGGAAGCATAGGCCGGAAGCAGGGAGCGAAGCGGAGATGAAGGCACGCGATGAAAGCAAGGAGCCGGGAACAGAAGCGATGGCAGCAACGGCCAACGCGGAAACGGAAAAGGAACGGAAGCACAAGCGCAAGCCCAGGCGCTGCGTGGGGTGAAGTGTGCGACATGCTTTGGTGACAGCCGATAAACCTTCTTTCTTTCGCGTCTTATGCGAGGAAGAGAGGAGAAAGTGGAGAGGAGACCGCGCAAGACAGCTTCTTGCAGGGCAAGTGCATCGCCCCATGCGGCGTCGACTGCCGTATCTGCTTTCGACTCACTACTCTCTCCCGCTCTGTGTGCGACGTGATTTCGTGTCACGAAATCACGTCGCACACTGGGGCGAACCCCCTAGATCGACGGGGTGGCGTCGGGCGCGCCGGCGAGCTATACTCGATGGTCCGTTACGGGCAAACCACGGGAGGCGCACCGTTGTCGTACGGAAAATCGGCCAGGAATATTGTCATCATCGGCATGGACGCCGCAACACTCTCCGACACGCGGCGCTGGGCCCGCGAGGGGCATCTTCCGAATCTCCAGCAGTTCTTCGACGAGGGGGCGCACGGCGTCCTCCGCACCGTCACGCCGACCATGTCGCCCGCGGCCTGGAGCACGTTCGCCACCGGCCTGAACCCGGGCAAGCACGGCGTGCTGGATTTCTCCATGCTCCGGCCGGACAGCTACGAGCGACGCTTCGTCAACGCCGCCACCCGCCGCGGGCGGACGTTCTGGGAGATCGCCGGGAAGGCGGGAATTCGCGGCGGCGTGCTCAACGTCCCGGTCACGTACCCGCCGCGTCCGTTCAACGGCTTCCTCGTCTCCGGGATGCTCTCGCCGGCGCTTCGCCCGGGCATCGCCGTCCCGGCGTCCGCTTATGACGACCTGACGAACGTCTGCCCGGACTACGAGATCGATCTGGACTGCATCAACGCCGACGGCGACACGCGCGACGCCCTTCGCCGGAAGATCCTGCGGTGCGTCGACGCCCGCCGACGCGCCGCCGTCGGGCTCTACCGCATGCATCGCCCGCCGCTCTACTGCGCGGTGTTCATCGGAATCGACCGGGCCTATCACTACCTCTGGGACTTCCGCGAGATCGTGCGGGAGGTCTACGAGCAGGTCGACCGCGCCGTCGGCGAGCTGATCGACACGGCCGGGCGGGACGCGAACGTCGTCATCCTTTCCGACCACGGCGCCGTGCGGATGAAACGCGGGCTCAACCTCGCCCAGGTGCTCGCCGACGCCGGGCTGCTCACACTGCGCCGCGAGGGTCCGCTCCGCCGCGGCGCCCGCCGCGCCGTCCGCTCCTTCGCCCGCCTCGCCCCGCCGACGCTCAAGGCCGGGCTGAAGTCTTGCCTTCCGGCGACCGCCGGAAAGGCCGCCGGGCTCGTCGCCGCCGGATCGATCGACCTGCCCCGTTCCCGCGCCTACCCCACCGGGCAGTCGCAGGGCGTCTTCGTCAATCTCGCAGGACGCCAGCCCGAGGGCGTCGTCCCGCCGGACGACTACGAGGCCGTCCGCGAAGAGATCATACGCCTGATGCGAAACCTCCAGGATCCCGACACCGGCGAGTTCGTCTTCCGCGGCGTGCACCGTCGCGAGGAGGTATGGTCCGGACCGTGCGTCGAGATGCTGCCCGACGTCGTGCTTGAGCAGCGGACCTGCCGCTACGACATGCGAACCTTCGCGGCGCCCCCGCGCGGGCGGGCATTCTACGACCTGCCGCCCGTCGACCCGGGCCGCCTCGCCTGCCTTGGAGGCCACCACCACGACGGGCTCCTGCTGGCGATGGGCCCGGACATCCGCCCCGGGCGGATCGACGGCGCCCGGATCGCCGACGTGCCCGCCACGATCCTGGCAATGCTCGGGCTGCCCGTCCCGGCCGAATTCGACGGGCGGGTGTTGGACGAAATGCTCACCGAGAAGGTCAGCGTGAAGCGTTCGGCCGGGGAGGACGCAGGCGACGGCGACGCCGACATCGAGTCGGTCTACACGAGCGAGGACCAGGCCGCGCTCGTCCAGCGACTGCGCAGCCTGGGATACATGTAGTCGGCGGAGATTGCCTGCCCGCCGACGAGGAGTATGCTGCAGGGCGGCAGCGGGGAACGAGGAACAATGCCTGACGTAGAGACCGACGAGGCGAGAACCGACGACCGGACGCGAGACGCGCGATGGTGCCTCGCCGCGCTGGCGGCGCTGGCCGTGCTGCTCGGGCTCTGCCAGAACGGCCGATGGATTCCCGCCGGCAGCGACGACGCGCTGTACCTGAGCATGGCCCGCGAGGTGGTCTCCGCAGACGCGGCGGAGCAGATCCCGCTGAAGCTGCGGGCCTGGGGCTGGCCGAGCGTGCTGGCGGCGCTCATGTGGATCTCGCCGTCCTTCTGGTGGCTGAACCTGTGCCTCCTGGCGATGGTCCTGACGGCGGCGGGCTTGTGGTTCTTCGTCCTGCGGCGCTTCACTTCGGCGCCGGGCGCCGCGGGGGTTATCGTCCTGACCGGGCTGCTGTTCGAATGGCACCGGTTCACCTTCATGCACTACACCGAGGCGCTGTTCTACGCGGTGCTCGCCGGAGCCCTCCTGCTGGCGGTGCAGGTCAGCGAACACCGCCGGGCGGGGTGGCGCATCGCGCTGCTGGCCGTGGCCACGATCGCGGCCGTCACCGTGCGATGGGCCGGGCTGATCTTCGCGCCGGTCCTGATCGGTGCGACCGTCCGCGGGCTGGGGCAACCATCGCTTGACCGGCGCTGGATGGTTCCCGCCCTGGCGGGGCTGGTCGTCTGCCTGGCGGCCGGGGTGGGCTTCTCCGGGTCGCGGGCGCTGATGCGGGCCCGCCTCCGCGCGCTGGCCGCCGCGCCCCCGCCGACGACCGACGCCGGCGCGCCCGCGACACAGCCGGCCACCGACGGCGCCACCCGACCGACCCCGACGACGACGGCCGAAACGCCGGAAAATCCGCAGCAGTCCGTCGCGGCCGCCGCACGCCGGGAGCTGCAGCGCGATCAGCGCCTCAGCCGGCAAACCTCGCGCCGCCCGACCAGTGTCTTCCGTATGCGCATCTCCAACGGCGGGCGATGGCTGGCGGGTCTGCTCTGTCCGCCGGCGATGACGGGCAAGCGCAACCCGCCGATCCGCTGGATCGCCAACGGCGTCGGATGGCTGCTGTGGGCCCTGCTGGCGGTGCGGGCGATCGCGGGCGCGATCCGCCGCGACTGGCTGTGGGTCGGCGCCCTGATCACCTGCGGCGGGTTCCTGACGCTCTGGTGGCCGCCGGTGCCGCGCTACATCGCCCCCATCGCGCCGCTGATCCTGCTCGGGCTGTCCCAGGGCGTCGAGATGCTCCTCCGCCCGGCCGGGTCCCGCGGACGCCGCGTCGCCGCCCGCTGCGTGGTGGGGGTCCTCGCTGCGGCCGTTCTCGTCTGCAACGGGGCGATCCTCGCCGTGACGATTTACGTTCACCAGTCGCCCGACTTCCCGCAGCTCTGCCAGGCCGGCGAGTACGGCGAGCTGGTCGCCATCGGACGCCATCTCCGCGAGGCGGACGTCCGCCCGGGCGAGCTGGCGGTGGGCGTCAGGTACCGCGACATCAACCGCGACGATCCCAACCGCTGGGGCGCGCGGATGATGTTCTTCCTCACGGGCGTCGAAGCGCTCCATGCCCCGCCGGACGCCCCGCAGGCGGAGAAGGCGGCCTGGGCCCGCCGCAACGGCGTTCGCTTCGTGCTCGCCCGACCGGACGAGCTGGTGCAGAGAATATGGCATTTTCGACGACCCCTGTTCGATGACGTGTTGCCCGGCGACCGTACGCCGTTTTACGTTCTGTACGAGCTGCGCGGAGAGTCCCTGTCGGTTGTGAACGTCCCCCCGGCCAAGCACGGGCTGCGCCGCGTGCCCGGGCTGTAGCGACGATCGAAATGCGCGTCCTGTTCGACATCACGCATCCGGCGCACGTGCACATCTTCCGGCACGTGATGGGCATGCTGCGCGAGGAAGGACATGACGTCCTCGTGACGGCGCGCGCCAAGGACGTCGCGCTGGACCTGTTGGAGCAGTACGACATCCCTCACAGGACGCTCTCGACGCGCCGGACCGGGCTGCTCCCGATGGGGCGGGAGCTGCTCACCCGTAACCTGCGCCTGTGGCGGCTCGTCAGGCGGGAGCAACCCGACGTCATGCTTGCCGAAACGGGCGTGTCGATCGGACCGGTCGGCAAGCTCACCGGCGTGCCGACGGTGGTCTTCGACCAGCCGGACCTCGCCACGCTTCAACAGAGCGTCGGCATGCCCTTCGCCACGTACATCTGCACCGACCGCCGCTACCGCCGCAACTTCGGCAGCCGGCACGTCCGCTTCAACGGCGTACTCGCCCAGTTGTATCTCGACCCGCAGCGCTGGACGCCCGACCCGTCGCCGCTGCGCCGCGCGGGCGTCGACCCCGACTCACCCTACGTGGTCATCCGCCTTGTGAGCTGGTCGGCGACCCACGACGCCGGGCGCGTCGGGTTGTCCACGGACGAGCTGCTCCAGGCGATTCGCCGGCTCGAGCGCCACGGGCGCGTGGTCATCTCCAGCGAGGACCCGCTGCCCGAACCGCTGCGGGCCTACGAGAACCCCGTCCCGCCGCGGCACTTCCTCGATCTGCTGGGGCTGGCGACACTGTGCGTGGCGGAGGGCGGAACGGTCTGCGTCGAGGCCGGGCTCCAGGGAACCCCGGCCATCTGCTGCAACAGCTACGACTTCGGCTACCTGCAATTCCTGGAATCGCACGGGCTGATCCGCTTCACCGAGCACCTCGACCACGCCCTCCGGGAGGCGGGCGACATGCTCGGGCGCGAGCATCTCAAGGCCGAATGGCGGCGACGCGCCGACCAGTATTTCCAGGCGACCGACGACGTGCTGGGCTTCGTCAGGCGGATGATCGACCGGGCGGCGACCGAGCATCCCGCCCCCGCCCCGCCGGGGAGGCATGCTTCTTGACCGCCCCCGATCAGGCCGACCGGCGCGACCCGCCGGCACAATCCGCGGACGCTCGGTCGCCCTT
>CAZADC010000115.1:0-9503 GCA_964483755.1 uncultured Planctomycetaceae bacterium
AGAGCGAGGGATTCATAAGCCCTAGGTCACTGGTTCGAATCCAGTCGCCGCTAGTGCCGAAGAGCGGGGCGTTCGCTCCGCCCACCCCGGCCGGGATTGTAAAGGTCGCGTACAATTTGTCTTGACGCGTTGCCGAGGGCCGACTAAAAGACCGCAGAGCTTGTCAGCCCCTTGCCAACTCCGATGTCGTTCATGATCCTGTAAGGAGAGACGTGATGGCGCAGAGCATGTTAGCCGAGCTGTGGGGCGTTGAGTGGCTTTACTGGTATCAGCCGGTGCTGCTGATCGTCCTGGTGGTGATCATCGTCGCGTGGATGATCTATCGCCGCAAGCAGATGTGATCTCGCGACGCGAGCCCGACCCATCGGCAGGCTGCCGGGTCGGCGACGTTCCGGGTCCTTCCGGACGGCCCGATCGGCAGCTTGTCACGCAATCCGTGAGCAGAACACGCACGCCTGAAGCCACCTGACCCGGCTCCAGGGCCGTGTTGATTCGTTCCGGACGCATCGTTTGCCGCCTGCCGCAGTCCCCGTGCGGGGTCGAGCGACAGCGGGCTGCCTACATCAAGGTGGGGGGACTGAAGGAGTGTCCCCGTGGCTAAACGCAGTCCAGACGCCCGAGCAATGGCCCGGCTGTTCCGCATGTTGGGCGACCAGAGCCGGATTCGCATCCTTCGAGCCCTGCAGGACGGAGAGATGAACGTTTCCGCCCTGTGCAAGCTTCTGAAGATGCGCCAGCCGGCCGTGTCGCACCATCTCGGCATCCTTCGCAGCGGCCGACTGGTCGACTATCGCCGGGAGGGCAAGCAGGTGTTCTACAGCATCCGCGAGCCCGAGAAGCAGACCAAGAAGGCCGTCAAGAGCTTCCTCGGCGAGAAGGGCTTCCTGCAGCTCGGCTCGATCGTGGTCGGCATCGTCAAAGACTGACCGACGGATTCCCGACGAGACCGCCCGCCGCACTGCGCAACGCGCCCGGCCGGATTAGCGGTTGTGTCCGGCTGGACGGTCAGATAGTCTGGTGGCGATGTCAGACGACGCCGTCAAGCCGGTCTACGTCCTCCACGGAGGCGACGCGTTCCTGCTGGACCGCGAGCGCCGCCGTATTGTAGACCGCGCCGTCGGGCAGGCCGATCCGCAGACCTGCGTCACCGTCTTCGACGGCGACGCCGAGCTCGCCGCCGTCCTGGACGAGCTCCGCACGCTGCCGTTCCTCGCGCCGCGCCGCGTCGTGATCGTCCGCGACGCCGACGCGTTCGTCACGACCAATCGCAAGGCGCTGGAGGAGTACGTCGCCGCCCCGGCCGCCAGCGGGACGCTCGTGCTGATGGTGGGCGTCTGGCGCGCCAGCAACCTCGCCAAGGCGGTCCAGAAGATCGGCGAGACGATCAACTGCTCCACGCCGGAGCGATCGGGCAGCCTGGGTTTCATTCGCGAGGCCGCCGAACGCCGCGACAAGCGCATCGCGCGCGACGCCCAGGAATTGCTCGCCGAGCTGACCGGCGGGGACCTGTCCGCGATCGACGCCGAGATCGAAAAGCTCTCCCTCTATGTCGGCGACAGGAAGACGATCACCTGCGAGGACGTCGCTGCGCTGGTCACCTCCGCTGCCGGTCCCGAGGCGTTCGCGCTGACCAACGCCATCACCGACGGGGACCCCGCGGGCGCGCTGGAGGCGCTGGAGCGCATGTTGACCACCCGCGGAGAAGAGTTCCGCGTGCTGGGTATGATCGCCTGGCACCTGCGGCGCGTGCTTCAGGCGAGAGAGATGATCGACCGGGGCGCGCGATCCGATGAGCTGTTCCGCAAGGTCCGCATGCCCCGCCCGCAGCAGCAGGCGTTCACGGAGATGCTGCGCCGCCGGCCGACACGAACCGTCCGGCGCGACTTCCGCCGACTGATTCATGCGGATCTGGCGATGAAGAGCGGCGTCGCCCCCGCGGCCGCCATGCAGGAACTGGTCATCCAGCTCTGTTGTTGATCCCGACGATCGACCGGCCTATTCGACCTTCTTGAACTTCAGTCGATTGGGGGTGAACTCGGTGACTTCGAACTTCGGCTTCTCGAGCTCGGTGAGATTGTCGGCGAGATTCTGCGTGTCGTACCTGTACTCGACGTCGATGTGCGCCACGTCCTCGGTGATGTCCCGCAGGCGAAGGTTCTGAACGCCGCGGATATCCCCGGCCGCCTTCTCGAACTCCTTCCAGCCCTGGTAGTCCATACCGGAGATGATGATGGTGACGGTCCGGCTGACCTGGGCGCGCTTTCGCCACGCTTCGATGACGGCAGAGAGGACCTTCGGCGCGACCTCCTCGCCGAGTTTGGCGAGAACCTTGTCCTGCCCGCCGCCCCGCTGGAGGGTGTTGACCGTGATCGGCCCGTAGGTCTTGGATACGAGGACGTTGGCGGAGTCGCTCTGGACGACGCGGACATTGAGCGTGCCGGTGTACTGGTACATGGTCTGCCCGGCGACGTCGAGGCTCTTGCCGAACTTGGCGGCGGCGCGCCCCGTGACGACGACGTCGGACTTGAAGCGTGCGCCCAGCGCGGCGACCTCGGCGTCGTCGTCCTTGAGCGCCGCCAGCAGCACGTCGCGCTTCGTGACGGCGGCGGCGGTCTCGCGGTCCTTGAGCGTGATGCCCTTTTCGAGGAAGAAGTCCTCGAGCTTGCCCTGGACGACGCCGTTGGCGTCGGCGTCGTAGGCCGGCCCGGTGGTCGTCTGGCTGACGGACTCGAGAATCGCGATCACGACGCGCGGGTTGTCCTCCTGGTCGATCGTGTGGGCGACGGAGGCCCAGTCCTCCTTGAATTTCCGCGTGGACACCCGGGCGCGGACGGTGGCGTAGGTCTCGCCGTCCTCGGTCCAGGTCCGCAGCACCTTGTGCTCGCGGACGTACCCGGCCGTGCTGCCCATCACCTTGTCGTAGACGGCCTTGTAGTTCTCGCTCTTGGCCTGGGCGGTCAGGAACACGCCGCAGGCCTGCTCGACGGCCTTGCGGAGCGCCTCGGCAATCGCCTCGTCCTTCGCCTTGGCATCGGTCCCGTCGGCAACGGCGGTGACGACGACCCGCTTGTCGACGGCGTCGTCGTCGGAATCGGCGAACGTCGCCGGAGCGACGATCCCGGCCGCCAGGAACCCCGCCAGAAGTCCGATTGTCAGCTCTTTGGTCTTCATCACACGCGCTCCGTTTTTTTGGGTCGACATGGGCACGTCCGTGTCCGGATGAGCGAGCAGCGTCCGGACAGGTCGTCCGGCAGCGTCATTCGACGAACTTCGCCTTGATGACGTTCTGCGACACGTCCGTGATCTCCAGCGATTCGACGGCGTCCAGGAGCTTCAGCGCCAGCGTCTCGGCGTTGACCTTCGACTGCAGAGAGCACTCGGCCACCTTGTTGTGGTATTTCGTCGTCACGTCGCTGACTTCATCCATCGCCTCCAGCGCTTTCTTCAGGTGCGCGTACTGGCGGAAGGTGACGCCCTCGACGTGGAGCTGGATCTCGCCCCGCCCGGCCATGGCGTCCTGCCAGAACCGCAGCATGTCGTTGCGGATCTTCGGGGCGATGAGCTGCGCCTCGCCGTCCAGCGCCTTCTTGGCGGCCGACCGCCAGACGCGGTCCACGCCGCGGACCGGCTCGCCCGGAACGGACGAGAGAAGCTGGGCGGTGTCCGACCGGTAGCAGCGGACGTTCGCCTCGGCCTCGTAGGCGCTGAAGTTCACGCCGCCGATGGTCCGCTGCCCACCCGACGTGGCGTTGGCCGTGCCGGAGATGAACAGCTGGGCGCCGAACCGCTTGGCGATCGCCTGGATTCTGGCCGGGCTGTCCTCGGCGACGGCGGCGGCCAGGTCCTTCTGGTCGATCGCCTTGAGCTGGTCCTTCACGACGAGCTTGAATCCGCTTTCGAGCAGCAGATTCTCGATGCGGGTCTGGACGGTCGAGTCGTCCACGCGGTTGCCGTCGATCCGTTCGTTGATGAACACCATGACCTTCGGTCGGCCCATCTGCTCCAATAGCGTGGTCACGGCGCCCCAGGCGTCCTCGATGCCCTTGATCGACACGACGGCGCGAACCTTCGCCTGCCACGTTCCGTCGACCAGCTCCCGTGCGGCCAGCACCTCGTGGGACTCCACGTAACCCGTCGACCGGGCCAGCACGGTGTCCCGCGCGAGGACGAAGTCCTTGGTCTTCGACTCGGAGTGGATCACCGTCCCGGCGCCGCGCTCGACCGCGTTGCGCAGGGCGTCATTGATCGCCTCCTTGCGGTCCATGCCCTGCCCGTCGACGGTGACCTCGACGAGGTTGTCGCCTTTCCTGACGACGTCCTGCGCCCCGGCCGGGGCGGCAATCAGCAGGCCTGCCAGAACCGCCGCCGTGCACGCCATTCTCAGCATCGTGAATCCTCTCGTGTGCGAAGTCGGGTCGTCTTTGTAGCGCTCGGCCCGGACGGCGTCCGCGCAAGGCCGGTCCGGCGGCGCGGGAACTCTCCCAGCCGCGCCGCCGACCGGCCGCATCATTGCGCAGGGAATCCGGGGCTATTTCACCCGCCGGTCCTGGTAGTACAGGACCATGTCCCACAGCGGCTCGGTGTCGATCTCGACGGTGACCTCGACCGTGCCGTCCTCCATGACCTTCTCGCTGCCGGGCACGCGGCGGGCGCCCTGCTGGTAGGTCAGCATGCTGGTCTCGATCTCGTCGTTCTCGGCCACGAAGTCGCGGACGGTGGTCTCCGAGCGGATCAGCAGTCCGTCGATCTCCTCGGCGAGCTTGCGTCGTCCGTCGAGTTCGGCCGCCCGGAAGGCCATGAGCTTGGCCTGCCCGCCGTCGCCGTCCATGGCGGCCATGCCGGTCGCCCGGATGACGGGGGGCCAGTTCTTCGCCTGGGCGACGAAGGCCTGCGCCATCGCTTCGCCCGGGCCGACGTCCTTGAGATAGCGCTCGGGGGGCACGCCCATGCCGACCTCGGAGATGTCCTTCTCCTCGGTGCGGACATTCATCTGTTCGATCTCGCGGATGGTGACGCGGTTGCCTTTGTAGTGCTTCTGGTAGGCCCGCTTCAGGGTGGCGATGAGCTCCTGGAGGGTGACCTCCATCTCAACCTCGACGATCAGCTCATTGTCGTGGTAGAGCTTGCCCACCTCGCGGGCGCCGCGGATGAAGCCGGTCATCACCGTCTCGATCTCGTCGCTCTCGGCCACGAAGTCGCGCACCTGGGTGCTGGAGTTGATGAACATCCCGTTGATCCGCTCGGAGAGCTTCCGCAGGGCGTCGACCCGCGCAGCCCGATCGGCCATCAGGCGTCCGCGACCGGTGCAGTGCGCCATCCAGTAAGCTTTCGCCGCGTCGGACCAGCCGATCGACCCGCCGCCTCCTCCGCCGGCGGCGGCCGGAGCGAACGTGCCGCGGTCCTCGAACTCCGGGCGCGGCGCGCCGGCGCCGGTCTCGCGGAGGATCTTGATGTCGTTATTGACGGACATCTTCTCGATGTCCTCGTAGCGGACCTTGTTGCCCTTGTAGTACTGGCGATGGAGCTTCTGCAGCGTGACGATGATCTCCTCGACGGCGATCTCCATCGTCACCTCGCAGGTGTCGTCCTCCATGTACTGCGGCCGCCCGACCTCCTTCATGCCGCTGAGGTAGGCGAACATCGCCGTCTCGATCCGGTCGCTTTCGGTGACGAAGTCCTTGACCGACGTTTCGGACGTGATCATCAGTCCGACGATCCGCTCGCCCAGCTTGCGGATGGCGTCGGCGCGGGCTGCACGGTACGCCAGCAGCTTGTTCTGGGCCTTGCGCTTCTCACTGACCGCGTCGCCGACGGCGGGGACGGTCCACGCCGTCACCACCGCCGCGCACAGCAACACCAGCAGCATCTTCTGCAGTTTGAGCATCGTGAACTCCTTTCAGGTCGTGACAGAGGTTCGGCTTCTCCTCTACGAGCGGCCCGGCGAGCCATTGCGGGGCCGCGGAAATGTGTCGCCGGCGGACGGTCCGCCGGTCAACTACGAACCGTTCTCCTGTCGCACGCGCCGGCGCGCGTGGATGTACTGCTCCTCGGGCTCCATGCGGAAGGCCCGGTCGTAGTGCTGCTCGGCGGCCGAAAGGTTGCCCATCGCCTCGTGCATCACGCCGGCGTTGAAGACGGCTTCGTGGTCGGCCGGGTCGGCGTCGATGGCGGCCTGGTAGTACTCCAGCGCCTCGGCGTGGTCGCCCGCCTCGGCGAGCTTGTTGCCCGTCTCGCCGATCTTGCTCTTCGTCCGGCGGAGCTTTTCGACCACCTTCACCTCGTGCGGACTGATCTTGACGATGAACTCGCCCACGCACTGGTCGATCAGCTCGCCGACCACGCTGTCGGTCGGCGGCGGATTGTCGCCGGAGAAGCCGAGCACCTTCCCGACGCTCTCGCCCTTGGACTTGTCCTTGTCCTTGTCCGAATCGTACTCCCGCACGGCCGACACGCTCGCCAGCGTGCGCCCGGTGTTCACCGCGTCCATCGTGAAGTTGACCGAGACCATGACGAACCGCCGCGTGTAGCTGACGGTTTTCAAGCTCCGGCTGAGCGGGTCGAAGGATTTCCGCGTCGCCCGCTCGTCACGATGGTTGACGTGCACCGTGCCGTAGATCATGGCATCGACCTTCGCCAGCTTCCCGAGGGTCTCGGCCGAGGCGGTGTCCGAGATCGCGAGCTGCAGGTCCTGTTCGTCGAGAATCGCCGCCAGCCGCTTGCGGTCCACGAGCTGGTAGCGGTCGTACTTGCGATTGTACTTCTCGAGGCGGGCGATGAGCCGGTCGGAGGCGATGTCGCCCCAGCGTTTGTCTTCGGCGGTCTGCCCGCCGAATTCGGCGACCCCGATGCTGCGGATTGTGTCCGGGATGCTGTAGACGGCGGGGCGGTCGTAGCTGAGCGTGATCTTGCGTTCCGGGCCGCAGCCGGCGAGCAACCCGGCCGCGCAGGCGAACAACGACAGCGTGACGGCGGCGCGGATATTCATCGTCTCGTCATCTCCTTTGGTCGCGACGTGGCGAACGGACGGAAGCATACCGCGCCGCCCGCCCCGGCACAACGTACGTTTTTCCCGGAGGCGCGCTGGGAAAAGCCCCTGCGGCTGCCGGGGATACCTTGTCCCTGATCGGACGATCGGACGGCGGACTTCGGCAAATCGCTCGGGCGTCGCTCCGTCCGCCGGACGCCGGCGGGACGGCTGGCGGAACCGCCCGTCCTTGGTTAGACTTCCTGCCCATGGAAGAGGCCGACGGACGATTCCGGTCACTGCCGTACCGAACGCCGGTTCCGGACGACCCGTGCGCCGTCCGGCGGGTGCGCGTCCTGCGGGCGATCGGCTACGCGCTGGTCGTGACGGCCTTCGTGGTCCCGGTCCTCCAGTTCGAGCGCGGGGTCCTGAAGACGCAGGCGAAGCGGGAGAAGTTCGACCGGCGCTTCGCTGCGGGCAAGGCGAAGTGGGAGAACCGTCCCGAGGGATCGAAGGGCGCCGTCTCCCGCTGGGCCAAGGCCGTGCGACAATTCTGGGGCGGGCACAACATCTACGCGGCGCGCCCGGAGGCAACCCTTGCGGCCGAAGATGAACACGATCTCGAACCGGCTGAGGTTTTCCCCGCAACCGCGACGACGCCCGCCGCTGCGGAGGATTCCCGCGGCGGTCCCCGGCGTCCCGTATTCGGCCGACGGGTCGCGCTGCATCCGAACATGCCGTTCGTGGTCGTCCTGCTGACCCCCTTCGCCTATCTGCCGGCGTGGGCGATGGCGCTTTCGTTCAACCTCCTCAAGCTCGCCGCGCTCGCGGCGACGCTCGGGATGGTCGCCCGCCTCGCCGCTCACCACGACCGTCGGATTCCCGACTGGGTCCTCGCCCTGGGCGTGCTGTGGGCGCTGCTGTTCATTGTCGGGGACATCCAGCACGGCAACACGAATGTCTTCGTCCTCGCCGCCATCGCATGGCATCTCTGGCTGTACCGGCGGGGCAGGAGCTTTCTCGCCGGCGGGCCGCTCGCGCTGGCGATCTGCCTGAAGATGACCCCCGCCCTGTTCCTGCTCTACTGGGCCTGGCAGCGCAACGGACGCCTGCTCGCCGGCGCGGTGGTGTTCGGCGTCATCCTCGCCGTCATCGTCCCCGCGGCCGCCGTCGGACCCGAGCGATACGCCGCGCTGACCCGGACCTGGCTGGACAACCTCATCATCCCCGGACTGGTCGAGGGCGCGTGGTACCCGGTCCATCAGAATCAGTCGCTCGGCGGCGTGCTCAGCCGGTACTTCCTGGGCGGCAAGTGGGGCGATCTCAACTACAACCCGGACGACGACCCCGTCTATGAGCTCAAGGAGGACCCGCCCGAGCACATCACCGTCGCGGCGCTCTCTCCGGCGACGCTCAAGTGGATCCTCCGCTTCCTTCAGCTTGGCGTGGTGGCCCTCGCGGCGTGGGCGATCGGCTGGCGGAAGCTGCCCCGCGACGACGGGCGGCGGGCGCTGCACTACGGGCTCGTCGTGCTGGGGATGATGATGCTCAACCAGCGGACGTGGGACCATCACTCAGCCGTGCTGCTGATCGCCACGGTTCCCGTGTGGCAGGCGGTCGCCTTCGGGCGCATGTCCCGTCTGGCGCGGAAGGCCTCGCTGACGCTGATGATCGCCGGTGGCGTCGCCCTGTGGCTGACACGCTCGGAACTCACTGAGGGCGTCGGGCGCCTGATATACGATGCCAACGAAGCGGCCGAGCACTTCGCCAACGTGGTCGAATCCTACGGGCCTGCGCTCGCGTACTTCCTCGCCGTGTTCGCGGCCGGGGTAATCGCGATCGTCTGCCTCAAGCGCCGCGAGCAGCCTTACGCGGACGTCCGCCAGACGCTTTCCACGCCGGGGCCCGACGAATCATCCTGAAGCGTCTTGCGCCGCGTCCGGTCTAGCCGGGCTGCTTCGCCTTCTCGTAGTCGCTGACGTAGATGCCGCACCGGGCGCAGTAGCCCTCGTCGTCCAGCTCGCCGCCGCACTTCGGGCACCGCCCGGCCGCTTCGTCGTCGGGGTGGTCGTGCCCGTCGGCGTCCATCTGCTGCGACTGGCACCCGGCCGCCAGGAATCCCGCGGCCAGCACGAACACCAGAATCAGGGCTGTCGTTCTCGTCATGGCAGTCTCCTTCTGAACGTTTCGCACGATTCATTGTAGACCCTTCGCTTCGGTCGGAGGCGGATTGATTCGCCGCGCGGGATGGTCCATAATGTCGCCGTCGTCGGACAGGCCGGCGGCGCCGGCAGCGACTCGAAAGCGGACCCGCAATGCCCGGATATCTCGTACTTGCACGCAAATACCGCAGCCGGACCTTCGACGAGGTCATCGGGCAGGAGCACGTCGCCGAGACGCTCAAGAACGCCATCCGGACCGGCCGGGTCGCTCACGCCTACCTGTTCACGGGCACGCGGGGCGTCGGCAAGACGACGATGGCGCGGATTCTCGCCAAGGCGCTGAACTGCCTCGATGCCGAAGAGCCCACCGAGACGCC
>CAZADC010000116.1:0-9490 GCA_964483755.1 uncultured Planctomycetaceae bacterium
ACCAGTACAGCGAACAGGAGGACAAACGGAGCAATCCGCAGCAGCAGGCGTCGGATCATGGTCGCCACTCTTCCGGGTGAACTGCAACTTCTGCGTCCTGCAGGGCTCGGTGACGTGATCCCGCCGGCGCGCCCGGGCGGGCGACGCCCTTGCCGCGGCATTCTAAGCGAATGCGCCCGGCCGACCAAGGCTCGGCGAGGCACGCGGGGCGACCGACTGCCGACGGCGCCACTGTTGCGTGCGAACGGCCGGGCGGGCGGGAGGGTCACCGCACCGGCGCGGCTGTCGCCTCGCAGGGAAGCGACGAGACGTCATGCTCCGGGAGAATCAGCCGGTCCGGCCCGCCCTCGCACCAGCGGCGCGCCGCCCGGGCGACGGACGGGTCGAACTGTCCGCCCTCGCCGACCCGAAGCTCCTCCATCATCCGCTCGACCCCGAACGGAGGTTTATAGCTGCGCGCCATAAGCATGGCGTCCATGGCGTCCGCCACGCCGATGATCCGCGAGGCGAGCGGCGTCCGCTCGCCGGGCAGACCGTCGGGATACCCTCCGCCGTCCCAGCGTTCGTGGTGGGAGCGGACGACCTTCGCCTCCTCGTCGAACATCGTGATGTTCGCCAGGATGTCCGCCCCGATCTGCGGGTGGCGGCGGATACACTCAAACTCGTCCGCCGTCAGCGGCCCGGGCTTGGTCAGGACGTGATCGGGCACGCCGATCTTGCCCACGTCGTGCAGCAGCGACGCCGTACGGAGGGGCTCGCGATCCGCCGGGGGGACGTCAAGCTCTTCGGCGATTCCCATTGCGTATCGGGCGACGTGCGCGCTGTGGCGGCGCGTGTAGGGGTCCTTTGCCTCCACGGCACGGGTCAGCGCGCGGACAGTCTCCAGGGACGCCTGGATGGCTGACGATCCGAGCTCGAGCGCCGCCGCGGCCTTGAGCTGGAGTCTCGGCGCCGCCCGGGCCTCGTCGGCCGCCCGGCTGACGGATTCGAGCAGTTCGTCGATCCGCAGCGGTTTCTCGAGATAGTCGTACGCCCCGAGCGCCAGCGCCTGCGTCAGTCGCTGCCGGTTGGAGTGGCCGGTCAGCAGAATGACGCTGCAGTCGGGCGCGTGCTTGCGGGCGCACAGGAGAACGTCCAGGCCCGTGGCGCGGGGCATGACCACGTCGGTGATCACGACGTCCGCGGAAGCGTCCCGCAGCGTCTTCATCGCCGCCTGGGCGTCCGAGAAGACGCGGCAGTCGTAGCCCTCGCCTGTAAGGCATTCGCCGATGAGCCGACCGATGGCGGGTTCATCGTCGACGACCAGTACCTCCACTTTCCTCTCATTCACGTCAGGCAGCTCCAATCCTCGCTACCCGACCCTTTCAGGACATCGGCCTTTCGATGCACCGGCTTGAATGGGAAGCCGGGACGTGGCAATTGTCGATCCTGGCGGCCGATCGCTGATCCGAGAGGCGTTGTCGCGTCTCAGTGCACTCAGCGCGCGAGCATGCGTCCCTGGTGGGCGAGCCCGACGACTGCGGACGCTTCGGGTTGCAGGCGAAGTCGGGTAACTCCTTCCCAGACGCGCGACGACCTGCTTGCTCTGAGCCGGTCGAAGAGCCCGGGCCGCCGCGTGCCGACCCGGCGTGTCATCGCCGCGCCCTGCCCCGCGGAAGGGGAAGGACACCGCGCTTTGCGCATGTGAGTCTGCTTAGAACGCCCCGGCTTGTTCACGAAGGCACACCGAGGGAAGCAGTCCTGCGGTTCGACGGACGGGACCCGTAGAGCGTTGGCGATTCAAGGCGCACGGCGGACAGGGCGGCGCTGACGAAGTGCAAGCCAGCGGCGGAGTGCTCACTTGCGACCATGGCGGGTCGCGAAGCACAGGCACGCCGCCGCGCGTGCCACGGTTTTGCACGGCCAACCGCGACAGACAACGTCGCGGCAGGCCGTGGCACCCGCTAGTGGCGTCTTCGGCCGTGGCATCGGGGGGCGCCTCCCTACGGCCATCGGGAACCGGCGAGGATCGGCATCCCGCCGCGGGTTCCCGCGTCGACCACACCGGCGAGCGGGAGGTAGAGCCCCTCCAGCAGGAACCTGCTGCCGCAGCGGGTCCTCGCCGAGCACATGTGCGGCCGATCATCGGATTCCGTCGCATCCACGATCCGCAGCGCCATCGCCAGCCCCCGGCGCAGCCAGTCCTCCTCGCCGGTATACCACGTCGCCGCGGCCATGACGTCGCAGGCGGACTGGTCGCACGCGAAGGCGGCCTCGTCGACGGCGCGGGCCCACTCCAGAAGCGGTTCGCGGTAGCGCGGCTGGCAGGTCAGAGCGTCGTGACGGACGGCCATGCGGGTCAGGAAGGCGTGGTCCTGCAGCAGGGCGGTCTCGGGCTTCAGCTCCACGTCCCGCCCGTACGCGCGGGTGACCCACCGGTCGTCGGTGTAACGGGTCGCGGGGCGTCCGTCCGTGGCGTGGGCGAAGAAGCTGTCCAGCAGGCCCCGGGCGGCGTCGAGGAACCGCTGCTCGCTCGTCAGCCGCCACACGTCGGTCAGCCCGGTGAAGATGTCGAACGCCGTGTTGGCGGCGACGCTGGCGTAGAACACCTGGTAGTCGGACGCGTCGGCCGCACGGTCGCCGGCGAAGCCCATCTCGCTCGCGACGGCGTGGTCGGGGAGGATCGCGCAGTGGGGCGGTCGGCCGTCGGCGAGGGCCCGCTCGATGTGCTCCGACCACCGACGGGCGTAATCCGCCGCGACGTCGATGTATCGCCGGTCGCCGGTCGCCTGGTGGGCCGCCAGCGCCGCGCCGACAAACCGCCAGTGGTTCGCCTCCTGGTAGTCGAACGGCGGGTAGTCCCGCACCGACCGCGTGCCGAGGTACACGCTGCGAAACCCGTGCGCCTGCGGGTCGTACCAGTCGGGCACGTCGCCCGCGGCGTTGATCACGTGCTCGGCGACGTCGAGCACCGACTCGGCCGCCGCGTCCGCACCCGGCAGGTCGTGATAGAGCAGCGGCTGCTGGAAGTAGATGAACGTCTCGATCTCGTGGTGGACCTCGGCCTCGTCGGCGAAGCCGTGGAAGCAGTGCTGACGGGCCCATCGCCGCCGCGCCCGCATGACGTCCGTCATATGCGCGTCCCGGCCGGCGTCCGGCCGCACGAGACGGTGCGAGAAGGCGATGCGCCATGCGCCGCCGGCCTCGTGTGCGGAAATCTGCCAGTCGGGCGATTTCGCCGCCTCCCGGTCGAGGTACGCGTCGATGCGGTCCAGGAAGGCCGACCGCAGGGATTCGAGCGTCATCGTATGATACGAGGGCGATTGCGCAGGTTTCGGGCCGGCGAGGGCTTCGAAGCGTTCAAACAGATTCATCGTACGGCGTTACCTTCCGTCGTGCGGAGATCACTCCTGACCCACGGACTTTGCCTGCGGGGGGCGTCCGACCTGGGCGCGGTTGCATCCGGATGCGGCCCTCGAGCCGGCGCCCGGTCCGGACGCTCACCATCTCCTGCCGAGGATAGCACGTGTCCCTCGCTCAGGGGAGTGTTTGCTGCGGACGGATCTGAGCCGATTCACCGCCACGCGCCTGGAGACGAGGTCAACGGAGAAGAGCGCCATCGCGTGCCGCGGCTGCAGAGGCCCGCCCCGGCGCACCGCCATGGCTTCGCTCCGCCTTTTGCGCCTGGGGTCGAGGTAAAATCCGCCGACTGAACCGCACAGGTCAGCAACCTGTGCCACCCGACCTTGTGCCTGCATCTCGCCGAACTTCGGTCCCGGTCATTCGGTCAACAGGCGGACGAGGTTGGTTTCGCCCTCCGACTCGTAAGCCCAGGCGGGTCGGCCCTTCTCCACGCCCAGAACCTTCACGCCGAGCGGCAGGATGCGGCGCAGGAGGATGAAGTCCTCTCCCGGTCCCGTCGGGCAGAGGCCCAGTCCGATGTCAAGTCCGATGCCCCGACTGAAGAATTCGGTCCATTGTCCCTCACGGCACATCAACCCTAGAACGGCGAGACCGTTGCGGTCGGTGTGAAAGAAGATCGCCGGCTTGCCCCCGACACAGGCCGCCTTCCATTGCCCGCCTGCGTCGGCGACGTTTTCCCACGTCTGATCGGCGTCCTCGAGCGGCAGACCGCGGTGATGGTACACGGGCGCCGCCAGCGGTACTTGGCAGAACACGTGGAGTTCGCCGTCGCATTCAAAGGCCTGGAGGTACTCGCCCGAGCAATCGTCGCTTTCGTTGGGCAGCTTCATGCGAAGCTGGGCCGCTGGCTGCCAGGCGCCGTCCTCGTAGACCTTGAGACGATATCCCGGCGGCTCGCACGCGATCAGGGCAGGCCGCCCCCGGTATGTGAAGGGGCGGGAAACCCTTTCCAGCGGAGCGGACAGCGAGTGGGAAGCCAACTGACCGTCTTTGTAGTATCCCGTCGACGTCGATGAGAAGATCCACAGCCGATCCGACCCAGCCAGCAGCCACGGCTCGACAACACTGAGTTCTGTGACCTTTCGGGGCGCCTGCCCCGCGGCCGCTGGAAGGCGGATCAGCCAACTCCGCGCCGAAGCCCCGGATCGTTCGGCGAGCTTGCCTTCCGTCTCCACAAACCAGACGGCTCCATCCCAGTACGCGGCGTTGTTGACCTGATGGCCGCTGGCGGTGACGGACTTTTCAGGGGGCTTCTCGCACGAGGCGATCGCCGCCACGAGCACGCCGCCGGCTGCAATCGCCAAGTAAGTTCGTCTGGCGTGGGTCATGAGGCACCTTTCATTCAGTTTCGATGTCGTCGATGGTGATCACCATCTTCCCCCCGGTCCACTCCTCAGGGCTGTCGAGCTCGATGATCGCTCTCTTGCTGCTTCCGGGCGCGATATACGAACTGTTGTCGCCCAGCCCGATGTCATGGGCGAGCAGTTCACCCTCGTCCGCCGCTTTTCGCCCGTCGCGATTGTAGAAATCGGCCCAGACGTGCAGCCGCGTGACCGTCTTCGGTCCTGCGTTGTGAACCTTCAGCTCGATGAGCAACTCGTCCGTATCCTCCGGATTGACCCGAACGGACGGATCGGAGAAGGTGATGTGTTCGGCGTAGGGAAAGCCGGTCGCCTGACCGTCGCCGTCCTCGAGCAGGGCGGGCGCAATTCTGCGCTCGATCTCCGTAACCTCCGTCCTGCCGCCGCCTCTGTCACACGAAGGCAGACCCGCCGTCAGGACCGCCAAAGCCCATACGCCTGCGACCCGCTTCACCCATCGCATTCCCAGTCTCCCATGTTGATGCCCCGCGGCACCCGCGCCGGACGGACAGGCCTTTGTCGGTCACCGGGTACGGGCTTGCCGCCCTGCGTCCTCGCGACTCGGCAGCGCCCGGTTGTGGGCGGAAGTGCGTTCGCCCACAACTCAACGCCCCGGCGACCGCGCCGTGACTCCCGGCGGGCGCCCCTGTCTGACATTCCCGACAGATTGACCGCAGGCTATATTGCCGTCCTCGTGCCGGGTGCGTCAAGCCCGTTTTTTCCGGGGTCGGCCGCTCGGCGCACGTCAAGTTCTCTTTCCCGCGCGAGTGGGCTCATCCGGGAACAGTGGGCGGTGCCGGTTTCAGCAGCGCGCTGTCGGCGGTGCGGAGCGAGCAGGCGAACGCCCACCCGCCGTGGTTCGAGCCGGTCGTGTTGCTCAGCGTTACGCGCAGCTCGTTGCGGCCCGCTTTCAGCTCCACGGGCAGCGAGCGGGTGCGGAAGAAGCAGTGCTCGCCGAGGTCGATCGGCGGGGCGTCGTTGACGCGGATGACCATGCGGTCGTCCCACGAGAGGGTCAGCGCGCCCTCGCCGGCGGCGGGGGAGTCGAAGACGGCGCGCGCCTCGCCGGCCGCGTACACGTAGTGCCGCCCGACGCCCGTTTCGTGCGGCCGGCTGACGTGGTTGAAGTCCACGAAGCCGCGGAGGCTCGGGCGGAGGCGCCACGGGGCGCCGGCCGGATCATCGGGCTGCGGGTCGCCGGCGAGAGCCCGCCGGACGGCCGTGTCGTCGGCATTGTCGATGGGGCAGCGGACGAGCCACTCGCCCGCGTCGGGCAGGGGCAGGTCCATCTCGCCGCGCGGCAGGGGGGCGTCGGGCAGCAGCGCCTCGAAGGGCGGCGTCTTCACGAAGTCGCGCGGGCCGCCCTCCTGGTACCAGTACGCCGTCGAGCAGATGTTGTTGGCCATGCATCCGAACCGCACGTGCACTGACTTGCGGAACGGCAGGGCGTCGTGCTCGAAGAATCGGTAGCCGACGATCCGCTGGGCCCGTCGCGGCCGGCCTACGTCCTCGTGTTCGTAGTACGGCATGGCCGCGTAGTGGTGGGTTTCCGGCGGGTGGTGCGCTCCGCCGTAGGAGGCGCCGAAGGTATCCTCCCCCCCGATGCCGCGCAGATACGCCGGGCGGTCGGTGAGCCCGTCGACGTAGATGTTGTCGCCGCCGCCGTGGCTCCAGCGGTCCTCGTCGTCCAGCAGGCGGACGCCGTAGACGAAGCCGAGCAGTTGCCCCGGCCCGTCGGCGTCGAGCATGAGGTAGTCCTCGCCGTAGCGCTGCGTGGGGTTCTCCTTGCGCCAGCGGCAGCAGAAGCGGCGCGGCTCGGGCATCGACGCGCCCGGATAGCGGTGCCAGTCGACCTGCATATAGCAGTGATCGGGCTCGTCGGAGGTCTCGAGCTCGATGCGGGCGGACTGGGCGAACGGCATGGGGAAGTAGCAGTTGTAGCCCGAATACTCCTTGGCGCTCAGCCAGTGCGTGTCGATCGGGTAGAAGTCGGCCCCGTGCATGAGCCCGAAGAAATCGCCGATCGGCGCCTCGACGTGCGGCGTGTCGGCGCCGTCGAAGGTGATGCGGATAATCATCTTCCGGTTGATGATCGACGCGCTGCGGGGGTGGCGGAGCGTAACCCAGATGTGGCGGATGCACCCGGGCCCGTCGAGCGTGACCCATTCGGTGCGCCGGTTCGGCGGGAGCGACCGGGTCAGCGAGAAGCGGTCCGGGAGCGGGTCGGCGGGCAGATCGAGCGAAAGCGGGTCGGTCACGCGGTTCTCCTTCCTGCAACGTGCGTCGAAGGGCAGGCGACCGGCCGAGTATACCGGCTGGTCTGACCGATGAAAGGCCGCGCTCGGGGAAGGCCGCCGCGCTCGAAACGGAGAATGCATCTGCCCTGCCTCCGGCCCCGGTTCGCGGCGCGCGATCGCGTTGACACGTCGCGGGCGAAGGACTATGATTTACCGCTTGCCGCAACGTTGACAGAATGCAAGCGGGGGTTGATCTCCGCTCGCTTACGCAGCAAGGAGTAGACGATGGCCGAAGAAGCGAATGAGAAGATCGTCCTGCTCGTCGACGACGACCGGGACATTCTGCAGGCGATGACGGCGGCGCTGGGCGACGTGGACGCCCGCCTGCTGACCGCGAGCGACGGCAACCAGGCCGTCTCGCTCGCTGACCAGAACAACCCCGACGTGGTCGTGCTGGACATGATGCTCCCCAAGCGCAGCGGGTTCCTGGTGATGGAGAAGCTCAAGAAGGGCAAGAAGCGCACCGACCCGCCGCGAATCATCATGGTCACGGGCAACCAGGGCAGTCGTCACAAGCTGTACGCCGAGAGCCTCGGCGTCGACGTGTATCTCAACAAGCCGTTCCGCATGGAGAAGCTCGTCGAGGCCGTCGAGGAACTGCTGAAGTGAACCGGCCGGCGCGTCGCGCGAAGCGGCAGCCCGACGAGAGGCCGAAAGATTGCACTTGCCGAGATCGCCGCGGGCGGCTACGGTAACCGGACGGATAATCGAGAGAGAAGACTACAGGCGAGACCCGAGCAACCCGCGACGGACGGTGCGGGCGAAAGACGTGACGAATGAGCATTGCGACGGAAGACAAGAAGAAGATCGTTGAAGAGCATCGCCGACACGAGGGCGACACCGGCTCCGCCGAGGTGCAGATTGCGCTGCTGACGGCGAGGATCAACCACCTCACCGAGCACCTCAAGGGCCACAAGAAGGACCACGCCTCTCGACGGGGTCTGCTGAAGATGGTGGGCAAGCGCAACAGCCTGCTGAAGTACCTCTCCAGCACCGCTCCAGATCGCTATCGCGACACGATCGCGAAGCTCGGCCTGCGGAAGTAAGCCCGGACGCACCGGGCCCGCCGACGGGCCGAGCACGCGAACAACGACCCGCACGCCTCCGCTCCGATGGCCCGCGCCCGGATGTCGCGTTTCTGCGCGCTCGCGCAGCCGGGATTGACAGATTGCGAATCGAAAGAGAATTCAGGAATAGAGCAGAGACAGACTGAGGCCGCGACAGGCGGTCCAACCGAAGGAAAAGAAGACCATGGCTGTGACGAGAGTCGAACGAGAGATCGCCGGACGGACGCTGTCGCTGGAGACGGGAAAGGTTGCGAGGCAGGCGCACGGGGCGGTGTGGGTGCAGTACGGGGAGACGGTGGTGCTCGCCACGGTGCTCGCCGCGCCGTCCACGCGGGACATCGACTTCTTCCCGCTCTACGTGGACTACCGCGAGTACCAGTACGCGGCAGGCAAGGTGCCGGGCGGATTCTTCAAGCGAGAGGGACGTCCCAGCACCAAGGAAATCCTCACCATGCGGATGATCGACCGGCCCATCCGCCCGCTGTTCCCCAAGGACTACATGGACGAGGTTCAGATCCAATGCCAGGTGCTTAGCACCGACAATGAGAACGACCCGGACCTGCTGGCGATGATCGGCAGCTCGGCCGCGCTGGCGCTCAGCCACGCCCCGTTCGAGGGGCCGATCGGCGCCGCCCGCATCGGGTATGTCGAGGGCAACTATGTCGTGTTCCCGACGCATTCGGAGCTGAACGTCAGCGACCTCGACCTGCTGGTCGCCGGCCCGGCCGAGGCGCCGAACATGATCGAGATGAGCGGGCGCGAGGCGCCCGAGGACGTCGTCGCCGGCGCCATCGAGGCGGGCTTCGAGACCTACCAGACCGTCATCGAGATGATCGGCGAGCTCACCGACGCCGCCGGCGTCGAGAAGAGTTTCGAGTCCAAGCCGATCCCGCAGGAGCTGAAGGATCTGATCTTCTCAAAGGCCGGCGACCGCATCCGCGAGGCCAAGCAGATTCCCGGGAAGGTCGAGCGGGGCGACGCTCTGTCGGCGATCCGCGACGAGCTGCTCGGCGCGCTGTGCCCCGAGGACGTCGAGGAGCCGGAGTACACGCCGGGGCAGGTCAAGGAGGCGTTCTTCCAGACCGAAGGGAAGATCCAGCGCGAGCTGATCCTCGGCGGAACGCGTCCGGACGGCAGGGCGCTCGACGAGGTGCGTCCGCTGGACGTGCAGGTCGGCGTGCTGCCCCGCACGCACGGCTCGGCGATCTTCGCCCGCGGCGAGACCCAGACGCTGGTGACTACCACCCTCGGCACACCCCGCGACGAGCAGATCGTCGACGGGCTCATCGAGGAGTACAAGAAGTCGTTCATGCTGCACTACAACTTCCCGCCGTTCTGCGTGGGCGAGATCCGCCCGATCCGC
>CAZADC010000117.1:0-9470 GCA_964483755.1 uncultured Planctomycetaceae bacterium
CATGCGATACAGCCGATTGCTCGTTCCCACGGTCAAGGAGGTCCCCGCCGAGGCGGAGATTCCCTCCCACCAGCTCATGATCCGCGCCGGCTTCCTGCGCAAGCTCGCCAGCGGAACCTACACCTACCTGCCGCTCGGGCAGCGGACGCTGCGGAAGATCATGCGGATCGTGCGGGAGGAGATGGACGCCGCCGGGGCGCAGGAGATTCTCATGCCTGCCGTCCAGCCCATCGAGCTGTGGCGCAAGACCGGGCGTGACGTGGACTACGGCGAGACCATGGCGCGCTTCACCGACCGCCACGGGCGCGAGAACGTGCTCGCGCCGACGGCGGAAGAGGTTGTCACCGCCCTGGCGGCCGGGGAGATCAGCTCCTACAAGCAGCTCCCGATCAACCTCTACCAGATCAGCTTCAAGTTCCGCGACGAGTTCCGCCCGCGCTTCGGCGTGCTGCGCTCGCGCGAGTTCATCATGAAGGACGCCTACAGCTTCAACGCCGACGCCGACTCGCTCGACGAGACCTACCGGGCGATGTACGCGGCGTACGAGCGGATCTTCACCCGCTGCGGCGTGCCGTTCGTGATCGTCGAGGCGGAGACGGGCGAGATGGGCGGGTCCGGCTCGCACCAGTTCACCGTCCCGTGCGACACCGGCGAGGACGTGATCGTCCACACGCCCGACGGCGAGTACGCCGCGAACCTGGAGAAGGCGGCCGTCGACGCGCCGGACCGCAAGGAGTTCACCGAGCCGGTCGAGCCCGCCGAGGAGGTGCACACGCCGGACGTGGGCAGCGTCGAGGCGGTCTGCGAGTTCCTCGACACCGAGCCGCACGAGATGATCAAGACGCTGCTGTACGTCGCGGGCGACGGCGACGTGGTCGCGTGCCTGGTCCGCGGCGATCACGAGCTCAACGCCGAGAAGCTCACCCAGGCCGTCGGCGGGCGGCACACCGAGCTCGCTCCGCCGGCGACGATCCGCGAGATCACCGGAGCGGAGGTCGGCTTCGCCGGCCCGACGGGGCTCGCGGAGAAGGTCTCGCTGATGCTCGTCGACCACGCGGTGGCGGCGATGCCGGTCGGCGTGAGCGGCGCGAACCGGACCGACCACCACCTGCGTAACGTCGTCCCCGGCCGGGATTTTCCGCTGGCCGGCGAGAACGTGGTCGTCGCGGACGTCCGCAACGCCGTCGAGGGCGATACGCACGACGGCAAGCCGCTCGCGTTCCGCCGCGGGATCGAGGTCGGGCAGGTGTTCAAGCTCGGCACGAAGTACACGACGAAGCTCGACGCGACGTTCCTCGACGAGGACGGCAAGCCGGCGCCGTGCCTGATGGGCTGTTACGGGATCGGCATCAACCGGATATTCGCGGCCGCCATCGAGACGGGCAACGACAGGAACGGATGCATCCTGCCGGTCAGCATCGCGCCGTTCGAGGTGGAGGTGATCCAGCTCAACAACGACAAGCCGGACGTGATCGCCGCGGCGGAGCGGATCTACGACGAGCTCCGCGCCGCCGGCGCGGACGTGCTGCTGGACGATCGCGACGCGCGGCCGGGCGTGAAGTTCAAGGACGCCGACCTGATCGGCATCCCGCTGCGGGTGGTGGTCGGCGAGCGCGGGCTGAAGGAGGGACAGGTCGAGATCAAGCGGCGGACCGACGACAAGCCGTCCCTGATCGCCGTCGACGACGCGGCACCCGAGGCGCGGCGCATCCTCGCCGAGATGCGCGACGCGCTGACGCCGGAGTGAACCGGACGCCTGACATGGGCCCTTCCCGAAACAGGCTGATGGACTACCTGGTCTACCTGGCGGTTCGCCTGGTCGCGATGGCGGTTCACGTGGTCGGCCCGTCGGCGAGCTACGCCGCGGCGGCCGTCATGGGCGACTGGATGCACCGCCTCTACGGCAGGGGGCGGAAGCGGGCGATGGAGCACCTCGCCCGGGCGCTGCCGGACGTCTGCGAGCGCCGCCGTCGCGGGATCTGCCGGGCGTCGATGCGGAACCTCGCCCGCCTCGCGATGGACGTGCTACTCATCCCGCGGTACGTCAACGAGACCGGCTGGCGACGGTACGTCCGCATCGGCGACGTCGCCGAGCCCCTGCGCGAGGCGGTGCGCCGACGGACGGGCATGATCGTCGTCTCCGGGCACTTCGGGAACTGGGAGGTGTTCGGGTATACCACCGCCATGATGGGCTTTCACGGATACGCCCTCGCCCGCGCACTGGACAACCCGTATCTGAACGACTACCTGCTCGGCATCCGCGAGCGCAACGGCATGACGATCCTGGACAAGTCCGGGGCGATGGCGCAGATGGACGGAATCATGCGCGGGCGGAACGTCGTCGGCTTCATCGCCGATCAGGACGCCGGGAAACGCGGCGTGTTCGTGGACTTCTTCCATCGTGCGGCCAGCACCTACCGCGCGCCGGCGCTGATGGCGATTCGCTACAACGTGCCGATCGTCGTCGTCTACGCGCGTCGCCTCGGCGAACGGTTTGCCTTCGAAATCGGCGCCGCGCGCATGATCCGACCCGCCGAGTGGGCCGACGCCGACGATCCGGTCCGGTGGATCACGCAGGAATACACGGCCGCGCTGGAGCGCGTCATCCGCACGGCGCCCGAGCAGTATCTGTGGTCCTATCGGCGTTGGAAGACGCGCCCGAGAGACGAGACTCCGACCGACTGAGCTCGCATGGCCAGACCGCGCAACAAGCCGATCGACTACGCCGTCTATCTCGCCGTGCGCCTGTTCGAGACGTTCGTCCACATGGCCTCGTGGGAGACGAACTACCGCACCGCCCGCGTGCTGGGGCGCCTGCTGTATCACTTCGACCGCCGGCACCGCGCGATCGCCCTGCGGCACCTGCGGCTGAGCTTCCCGAACTGGCCGGAGCGGCGGGTCCGGCAGACGGCGCGGGCGAGCATGGAGCAGATGGTCATGCTCCTGGTGGACGTCCTGCTGACGCCCCGGCGCATTCACGCGACCGGCTGGCGGCGGCACATCGAGCTGGAGGACCAGCCGGTGCATCTCCGCCTGCTGACCCGCCGCCCGTCGCCGATCGTCTACGTCACCGGGCACTTCGGAAACTGGGAGATCGTCGGGTACGCGGTGGCGGTCCTGGGCTTCCCGGGTTACGCCGTCGCCCGGCCGCTCGACAATCCCTATCTCAATGAGCACCTGATGGGCGTGCGCCGACGGTCCGGTATGAGCATCCTCACCAAGAAGGGCGCGGCCGAGCAGATGGGCGAGCTGCTCGGGCGCAAGGAGTACGTCGGCTTCATCGCCGACCAGGACGCCGGGCGGCGCGGGCTGTTCGTAAACTTTTTCGGGCGAAAGGCCAGCACGTTCAAGGCGCCCGCCCTGGTGGCGATGCGATGCGACGCGCCTGTCGTCATCGCATACGGCCGTCGGCTCGAACGGGACGGGCGCTTCGCCATCGGCGTCCAGCGGATCATCCGCCCGGACGAATGGGCGGACCGTGACGACCCGCTGCGGTGGCTGACGCAGGAGTACACGGCCGCGCTGGAGCAGGCGATCCGCTCGGCGCCGGAGCAGTACCTCTGGGTGCACCGTCGGTGGAAGCACCGCCCGACCGGCGAGCCGGACCCGTCCGACGGCGTGGCCTAGCCGGCCGCGCCGCGTGGCTTACGTGAACAGGAACACGAAGGCGAGGGCGATCAGAACGACCGCACCCGCGATCTCCGCCGGCTTGCCGACGGCGGCGCCGGCGTGCTTGCCGATGGTCACCCCCGTGAGGCTCATCCCGCCCGCAACCACGCCGATCAGCAGGCTGGCGGCGAGGATGCCCGCGCCCTTGAGCCCCAGCGAGATCCCGGCCACCAGCGCGTCGATGCTCGTGGCGACCGAGAGCCCCAGCAGCGACCAGCCGCGCGTCGGGTCCTTCGGGTGGACGTGCAGCGCCTCCTCGACGGCGTGCTCGGCCTCTTCGGCGACCGCGCCGGGATGGGACTTCATCGCTTCGTAGAGCATCTTTGCGCCGATGGCGAAGACAAGCGCCGAAGCCACGTACGCCCCCACCTCCGCCAGCAGCGCGGCGAGCTGCGTCCCGGCCAACCAGCCCAGAATCGGCATGAGGAACTGGAACATTCCCATGTGCCAGGCCAGGCGGAACTTCTGCCTCGGCCCGTGCCAGCGCACGCCGATCGCCATGGACACGCTCATCGCGTCCATCCCCAGCCCCACCGCCAGCGCCAGCGCCGCAAACCAGTGCACCTTGTCTTCCGATCAGGCAGACAGAACCGCAGCGGCGGGAATGTCCCGTCGCCACCGGGGAATGCTACGGGTCCGACCGTCGGGTCGCAACCGCGGGCGAGGGGAACCGGTGCGCACAGCGCGTCCGTGCGCTGATCTCCTGGGGTGCATCCTCCCTTTATGCATCTGCAGCTCCGAGCGCAAGCCTTCCTGCGCCTCCGGATTGCATGCCGAGCCCGCCGCTCCTTTTCCGTAAGGCCCGACGCATCATGCGGCCCTCCGCCCGTTCCATGCCTGCGGAGCGGGCCGTGCCGCGCGAGAGGGGTCACTATTGTGCGTCTTGCGAAGCGGGCCGTCTTGTCGGCCCGTCCGGGCTGAACGTGCAACGCGAACTGCATCCGCGACGTGTCTCTGCGCCTCTATTATTGCCCTCTCCCCTGTCCGCGGCAAGTGCTCGATGGAGTTTCTACGTCGTCCGTCATCAGGGCGCTCGGACCACCGCGAATCCCTATGGTCCCGACACATGGCCTGACGACCAGGCGTCGAGCTGCCGGCAGAGCGAGCCGAACCCGACCGGGAACTTCTCACGCAGCAGCGTCAGGTCCGCCGCCAGACGCCGGGCTTCGGTGATCGCTATCTTTGCTTCGACGGCGAGCGTGGGTCGGTCGGCGCCGTACACACGTTGTTTGAGTTGTTGCTTCGTATACGGCCACTGGTGGGCGTCGAAGCCCGCCCGCCAGGCCGCCTCGGACACGTTCGGATCCCTGCCGCACAGATACCACGCCTCCACGGCAGGCACGGCCAGGCCGATCGCGCAGCGAATGGGCGATCGGTTTGCCAAGGGACTGAGCGACTGACAGACTCTACTGACGCACTCGCGGGTCCGACACAAGCGGCACTTGGGTTCATCGCAGGGCACGTCGGGGTAGTCGGCGTGCAGCGGGCTGTGATTGGAGTCGATCACGACGATGATGCCCTCGGCCAGCGCGCGGTAATGAACTCCCCTGATGATGCCGGGAAGGACGCGGAGAACAGGCGCCCAGCCGCCGGGACGGGCGCGCAAGTCTATCGCTTCGATCGGCGTTCCCAAGACGGCCCCCGCCAGGATTCGCACCGCCGCTTCGTCGGCGGGAGACTCGCTGAGGATCGCGAGCCTCATTTCTCCGCGGGCACCCCGCCCAGCACGCCGCTGAACCAGATTTCACCGAGCGATTCGCCGGAGAGGATCTCCTCTATATCCGGCATTTCGCTCAGGCGCTGGAAGACGACGTTGTCGGTCGTCTTGCCGGCGATGACGATGTCCTCCGGATGGTCCTTGAACAGGTCCAGCATGTAGGGCGAATGCGTTGTGGCAATCACCTGCACCGGCTCGCGCTTCTCGCCGGAACTCTCGGGGTACGCCAGGCGGAAGATGGCGTCCCTCACGTCGGTCAGCAGGCGCGGATGCAAGCCGCGATCGGGCTCCTCCAGCCCGATGATCGGCGGCGGGTCGGGCAGGTACGCCAGCGTCAGCAGCGCCAGCGCGAGAAGCGTGCCGTGGGACAGGTCCTGTGCACCGATGCTGTACGCACCTTGCGCTGCTCGGAGCTTGATCGCTCGGTGCCCGTCCTTAGGCGTGTCAAAGAGAACTCGGTCGTATTCGGGCAGCCAGCGTTGGAGCTCTCGATTGACGGCTTCCCACTTCTCCGGGTTGTTGTCTCGCATACGGTCAAGCACACCGGCCAGTCCGGCCCCCGATTTTTCAAGCTTCATCTCCCGCTTGAGCTTCACTGGTTCGGCGACCCGGTCTGCATCCAGGTTGTATACACGGAAGCCCGTAAGCTTCCTGGCGAGTCTCTCGCGAAGCGCTTTCCCCTGTTCGCCGGCAGGCAATTCGCTCCAACGCGCGCTGCGCACCTCGGCCTCCCAAGTGACGGTCATAATGGGTCGCCCCTGTTCAGCGTGCCATTGGTACACCCAAATGGCCCTTTGAGGGGGCGGGCTCGGCCCGAATGTCAATGCGGGCCGGAGTGACGAATCGTTGACATTCGTCCCATCGGCCACGCCTCTGCTCAACTCCATCGCCTGAAGAACAGTGCTCTTTCCCGTCCCGTTGGCGCCGACGAGGACGGTCAGCGGGCCGAGGGGGAGGGTCGTATCCCGCAGCGCCTTGAAGTTCTTGAAATGGATGCTCTCGATCATACCTGCACCGTCCGCCCATCGGGGTTCTGTCGCTATACCTAAGTATAAGTCGGCCTCCGTCGCCGCACCACACCAGAGATTCCGCTGCGGCGACGTCGGCCTCGCGCAGCGGGCGGTCGCGGGGCTCGCGTCGGACGTCCTCGACGTTGCGTCCTTGCCCCCGACCGGGCTTCTCGCGTCGTTCGTTCATCGCGAACCATCTTACGCAACTTGCTTCGCGCCGGTCGCTGTCCCTATGCTGGAGGGTTTCCCGCAACCTTCACAAGGAGTGCTGCAGATGAGCGGCAGAATGCTGGGCGTCGGCAACATGGGCGCCGGGGCGATTCGTTACGCCCGACACTACGGAATGGATGGGGCGTTCGTGGACATCGATCCCGCCCGTCGCGAAAGCATCGCCCGGAAGATGGACGTCCCGACCTACGCCTCGCTCGACGAGGCGCTCGCGGCCCACGACGACTGGGCGGGCGCGTACATCGCTACGCCGAACCACACCCACGCCGAGATGGCGATCCGGCTGGCGCCGCTGGGCATCCCCGTGCTCATGGAAAAGCCCCTCGGCGTCAACCGCGAGGAGTGCGACCGCGTCGTCGCCGCGTGGCGCGAGAGCGACGGCTGGCTTCAGATCGACTTCGAGTACCGCTTCAGCGCGCTCTACGAGCACGCCGGGCGCATTCTCGACAGCGGCGAGATGGGCGAGCTGCGCAGCGTCTACTTCGAGTACACCCGCGGCGGGTGGAGCCCGGACCACGGCTGGCGCCTGGACCCGGAGCACGCGGGCGGTCTGTTCTGCGAGAATCTCTGCCACGTCGTGGACCTGTTCCGCTTCTGGACGCGCAGCGAGCCGGCCGAGATGCAGGTGGTCCCCGGACCGCGGGGCATCCCCCATTACAGCGAGGAGACGACGGACAACCTCACCGCCCATTTCGTCATGGAGAGCGGCGTGCTGTGCAACCTGGTCCACACCCACGGGTCGATCGCCATGCCCCTGACCGGGCGGCAGGACGAGGCGGACTGGCGCGAGTACGGACACCGCCTCGCGTGCTATCTGAACACTACGCTCGGGTGCATCCGCATCGACGTGTGGGACCGGTCGCTCACGCTGATCCTTCGCGACCCGGTCGAGGGGTTCACGCCGCGCATCCGCCGACAGATCAGCTACCGGCACATCCCGTTCAACGAGGCGCACCACGACATGTCCGGGATGGTCCGCGACTTCGTCCGTCGCGTGCACGAAGGCGCCGGCCCGCGCCTGGACATGGAGGACTCCTACAAGACGATGCTGGCCGTGTTCGAGTGCGACCGCCAGCTCCGGGAGAAGTCGGCGGCCGTCAACGCCCGGTTCGAAAGCGGCGCCTGAGACGCAAACGCCCCAGCAACGCGGCGCGACCCGCCGGGGATGACCGGCGCGCTCCCGGGGCACAGAGCGCAGACACAAAGAGCGGGACGCTTCCGCGGCGTCCCGTTTCGACGGGTACGGGTGGCTGATGGGATTCGAACCCACGACCCCCTGGACCACAACCAGGTGCTCTAACCAACTGAGCTACAGCCACCGTGTTATCACCATGCGGGCAGAACAGTGAGAATATCCCCGGGGGCGATCCGTGTCAACGAAATCGCGCGGCAGATCGCGCGGCGGGCGCAAGTCGAAAAGCGTTGCATCGCCCGGCCCGGCCGTGCACAATGCACAGTCCGCCGTCGGGCCGGTCGGACGACCCCGCCTGCCCCTTCCGGAAAGCGGCGGCCAGAGGAACGGACTGGACCCCCGTACACGCCCTAGAGGAACCAGGAAATGTCGAGACGCAAGGTGATGATGGACGGCAACCAGGCCGTCGCCCACGTAGCTCACAAGGTCAACGAAGTCGTCGCGATCTACCCGATTACCCCCTCCAGCCCGATGGGCGAGCACGCCGACGAATGGTCCGCCCTCGGACAGAAGAACATCTGGGACACCGTGCCGCTGATCTGCGAGATGCAGTCCGAGGGCGGCGCGTCGGCGGCCGTGCACGGCGCGCTGCAGAGCGGGTCGCTGACGACGACGTTCACGGCGTCGCAGGGGCTGCTGCTGATGATCCCCTCGATGTACAAGATCGCCGCCGAGCTGACGCCGACGGTCTTCCACGTTTCGGCGCGGTCGCTGGCGTGCCAGGCGCTGAGCATCTTCGGCGACCACAGCGACATCAACGCCGTGCGCCCGACCGGCTTCGGGCTGCTCGCCTCCAGCGACCCGCAGGAGGCGATGGACCTGGCGCTGATCGCCACGGCCGCCTCGCTCGAGGCCCGCGTGCCGTTTGTGCACTTTTTCGACGGCTTCCGTACCTCCCACGAGCTCGACAAGGTTGAGGAGCTTACGCCGGAGGACATGAAGGCGATGATCGACGACGATCACGTCTTCGCCCACCGGCTTCGCGGCATGAGCCCCGACCGCCCGGTCCTCCGCGGCACGAGCCAGAACCCCGACGTCTATTTCCAGGGACGCGAGACGGTCAACCCGTTCTACGAGAAGTGCCCCGGCATCGTGCAGAAGTGCATGGACCGCTTCGCCGAGGTCGTCGGGCGGCGTTACAAGCTGTTCGACTACGTCGGCGCCGACGACGCCGAGCGCGTGGTGATTCTCATGGGCTCCGGGGCGAACGCCGCCCACGAGGCCGTCGAGCACCTCGCCGACCAAGGCGGGAAGGTCGGGCTGATCAAGGTCCGCCTGTATCGGCCCTTCTCGGCGGAGGCGCTGTTCGAGGCGATGCCCGACACCGTCCGCAAGGTTGCGGTACTCGACCGCACCAAGGAGCCGGGCGCGATCGGCGAGCCGATGTACCTCGACGTGGTCGACGCCGTCGAGGAGCTCGACCGCAACGTGAAGGTTGTCGGCGGGCGCTACGGGCTGTCCAGCAAGGAATTCACGCCGGCGATGGTCAAGGGCGTGCTGGACAATCTCAACGCCGACAAGCCCCGCAACCACTTCACCGTCGGCATCAATGACGACGTCAGCGGGACCAGCCTGGACTACGACGCGTCGTTCTCCACCGAGGCCGACGACGTTGTCCGCGCGATGTTCTACGGGCTGGGCAGCGACGGGACGG
>CAZADC010000118.1:0-9453 GCA_964483755.1 uncultured Planctomycetaceae bacterium
AGACGCACAAGCGAGAGCGCGGCGGCCTTGGCGGGCCGCCGCGTTCTTGCGCGCCTGCGATGCCGCTTCAGCAGATTCAGGGCGAGACCGCTGGCGGGCGCCGGCGCGGTTCTGCCGTCGATGTCGGCACAGACATCTTGTCGATCGTCGCTGCATCGTCCACCAGTCGTGCGGACAGATGCCGGCGCAGTCGGATCATCGGCGACGTGTCATCCCATGCTGTTCGACGTGCTTGACGTCTGTTCAGGGCAGAAGCATATTAGCGTAAACTGAAATGGACGACGCCAGGCAACTTGCCCGGTCGCTGAAGGTGCTGTCGGTCGCCACGCGCGTGCGGATCGTGCAGCTCCTCCGACGCCGCGCGCTGTGCGTCAACGCCCTGGCGGCCCGTCTGGACGTGCCCCAGGGCGCCGTGTCGCAGCATCTTCGGGTCATGCGCGACGCAGGCCTCGTCATCGACGAAAAGCACGGTTACTTCGTCCACTACCGTCTCAACGAGGACACCCTCGCCGCGTGGCGAGAGGAGATAGCCGAACTCCTGGCCGGACCCGACGGCGAAGCCGGTCGCCAGGCGGTGGAGTGCAAAGCGGGAAAGGGAGCATCGAAATGTGCCGCGAAAAGCAGGAGCAGGGCTGCCGCAAGCCGAAGAACCTGAAGGGCAAGCCCGAGGAATGCTCGCCGGAGCAGGTCCGCACGTGCCACGGCGACGCGAAGAAGCACCCATGCACGTGCCCGTCGAAACGGGAGTAGGCGGGCATGCCGGAGCCGATCATCGAGGTGCGCGGCCGGCGAAGCGCTTCGGCGACGTCGAGGCCGTGGCGGGCATCGACTTCGACGTGCGGGAAGGCGAACTGTTCGGCTTTCCCGGCCCGAACGGGGCCGGCAAGATGTCTTCTGCGCTTTCCTGTTCGGCATCAGCCTGCGTAACATTCGGCGCAAGTGGATCGCCTGACGGTTCGGGAGCGTGTGGGCATGGAGAACTTCTGGCTGGCGCTGGGACTGACCGCGTTTGCGGGACTGTCGACGGGAATCGGCAGCGCGATCGCCTTCTTCGCCGGCAGGACCAACTACCGGTTCCTGTCGGTGGCGACGGGGTTCTCGGCGGGCGTGATGCTGTACGTGTCCTTCGTCGAGATTCTGCCCAAGGCCGTCGAGGGGCTGGCGAAATCGGCGGCCGGGGCGGACGGCGCCGAGTGGTGGGGCGTGGCGTCGTTCTTCGGAGGGATCGTGCTGATCCTCGTCATCGACCGGCTGATCCCGGCGGCCGAGAATCCTCACGAGGTCCGCGCCGAGCGCCAGTTCGACGCGGTCCATGAAGGGGCGTCCCCCCAGGAACTGCTGCAGACCACGCCGGCGAAGCTGCACCGGATGGGGCTGTTCACCGCGCTGGCCATCGGCATACACAATTTCCCGGAGGGGCTGGCGACGTTCATGGCGACGCTGGACGATCCGGCGCTGGGCCTGGCGATCGCCGTCGCCATCGCACTGCACAACATCCCGGAGGGCATCAGCGTGTCCGTTCCGATCTACTTCGCGACGGGCAAACGCGGCAGGGCGTTCGGGTATTCGCTGCTGTCGGGGCTCGCCGAGCCGGCCGGGGCGCTGATCGGCTACCTGATCCTGCGTGCGTTCATCGGGCCCGGCGTCATGGGCGTCCTCTTCGGGGCGGTCGGCGGGATCATGGTCTACATCTCGCTGGACGAGCTGCTGCCGACTTCGCGCGCCTACGGCAAGGGACACGAGTCGCTGTACGGGCTGCTCGCGGGCATGGTCGTAATGGCGCTGAGTCTGCTGCTGATGGCGTGACGTTCGGCGCGCCGTGCCGGAGGGCGTCTACCTGGCGGTCACTCTCGAGGCCCCTTCCGTGACCCGGTCGATCCGCCCGCTTCGCAGATACGTCCTGGCGTCCGCGTCGTCGCGCAGATAGGCGTCGAAGAAGGCCAGCGCCGTGCTCTTGACGTAGTAGACGTGGTCGGGCGCGTCGGGTCCGCGCCCCGGCCAGGCGCCGCGGGCGCCGTTGATCCCGCCGAAGCCGTGGCAGGCGCCCTCGATCCACAGCAGGTATCGGTCGCCCGGCCTGCAGGCGTCGAACGCCTTGCGCCGCCAAGCGCCGGTCTGGTTCTCCCGTCCTTCGATCGGCGTGCCGTCGTTGTCGCCGGTGATCATCAGCAGCGGGCCCCGCATGGCGCGGTACGACTCGGGAGTGATGCTCCCGCCCGGTCCCTGGGGGCTGATCATCACGAACGCGCTGACGCGCGGGTCGTGGAAGTCCGGCGCCTCGACGTCGCCCGGCGGGTCGAGCCGAAGCCCGGCCAGCAGCATCGTCGTATGCGCGCCGAAGGAATGCCCGGCGACGGCGATTCGCTCGGCGTCGATCCGCCCGGCGAGAACGTCGACCTCCTCGCCCAGACGGTCCAGCGAGTCGATCACGTGAGAGACGTCCCGCGGGCGGTCGTCCCAGTGCTCGAGCGTCCGCCGGCTGTTGACGAGCTGCTTCGGCGAGCGGACCTTGCCGAGCTCCTCCTCGCTCATCAGCGAGATCGAATCGCCGAACGTCGGCCGGATGACGACGTAGCCGTGACTCGCCCAGTAGGTCGCCAGCGGACCGGCGCCGTCCTTCGAGCCCAGCGCGCCGTGACAGAAGATCACCAGCGGCGCCGGGTCCTCGCCGACGGGGACAGTGATGCGCAGCGGAATATGCTTGTCGCGCCGGTCGTCGGCGAGCACGTGCGTTTCGACTTCCTCGATTTCGTGCGGGCCGTCGGCAAGCTTGTAGAGGTCCGTCTCGCCGGGGAAGACGCTTTGCGGGATCGGCTCCCGCCGCTCGGCGGTCAACTCCCTGACGAACTCGCGCATCTTCGCCCGCTCCTCCGCGGAGAGGCGCCCGTCCTGGTTCTCGTCGAACCGGGCGATGAGTTTCCGAAGCCGTTCGCGCCGTTCGGCGCGATCCGGACTGTCCGCCCGACACAGCGGGACGGAGGCGAGCAGAAGCACAGCGACGATCCGGAACCTTGCCGGTTGCATGACGCACCTCCTGCCGCGCCGCCGACGGCGGCCAAGTTGCGCTGTCTTCGACACGAGGGTCAAACGCATCGCAGCGAGACGCATTGCGGCGCCGGCGGGGGCTCCGTCAGCTCGTCGGGCCGCGGCGACGGCGAAGGCGAATCGCCGCCCAGCCGATCACGAGGAGCCCCGTGACGGCGGGTTCCGGGATGATCGGTGTCGTCACATTCACGACGACGTCGCCGAGGCCGTCCAGCGTCACCGGATCCCCCGCGTAGCCGAAGACCTGTTCGTCGAACTTGTAGCGCACCTGGAAGTCGAGGACGGTCGTCTCGAAGATGTCGCCGGTCGACTCCACCTTCATGAACCATTCGCACGGCCCGGCCGTTACGTAGGGCAGCGCGCCGGACAGGTCCACGTCGGACAGGAGCAGGTTCTCCGTCCAGATGGTCTGTCCGCTCTCCCAGACCGTGCTGGACCAGGCGGGGTCGTCCGGGTCGCCGATGCCCATCTCGACCGACAGCCAGTACTTCGCCCGCTCGTTCAGGATGAGGCAGTATCCCGACAGCTCGGGCGTCCGGACTTCCTGCGGCTCGACGAAGATCAGCCGATTGATTGACGCTGTAATTCCGCCCGCTGTAGGGCTCGTCCTCCCACGGCCATTGCTGAACGCCCCAGGCCCAGGTGGTCATCAAGACGACGTCCTGTCGTCCCTGGGTGCTGTTGTAGCCCACGCCGAGCACCGCGTGTCCGCTGCCGTCGCCGTCGAGCGTCATGGGGACGGGACGTCCGGCGTCGATCTCGGCGCAGTAGTCGCTGTAGCTGGGGGTCAGACTGGACGAGGTGGTCACCTCGAACCGGCGCGATTCGATCTCCGGGGTGTCGGGGTCGTCCCACAGGGCGAAGTTCTCGATGCCCTCCGCGATGCCTCCGTAAGTCGTCCCCGCGTTGTTCACCCTCATCCAGTCCGCGATGCAGTCCGGGGAGTGGTTGTCGTACGAGCCGTAGCTGTAGCCCAGATCCATCCCCGCCTGCCGGTGGGCCCAGCTCGCGATGACGCCCCGGGCGTCCTCGAAGTCCGCGGGGTTGGACGACGTGTTGGGATAGGTGGCGGGCAGGTTGCGGTGCTGACCGGGGAAGGCGTCAAACCCGTGCTCCTCCCAGTACCCGAACAGCATGGCGCCGGTCGTGGGCCCGCAGCCGTTCCACCAGTCCAGGTCGGCCGGGAGACCGTCGAGAATCACGGCGCCGGCGTCCGGGGCGTGCCCCGCCGCCGCAGCAGCGACCGTCAAGGCGCAGACGCCCACTGTCAGGACGCAAAGCTGAACTCGAAGTCGCATACTGTCTCCTCCTGTTGAACTCCGCTCCCGCCGGAACGCCTGCCCGGGGCAGGTACGCAAGCCCGGCGAGCCGAACAGCGATTATACGGGCAGTCGGCAGATCCGGCAACGGGCTGATGCGCTCCGGCGCACGCAGCGTCGAGAGGACCGTCGGCAGGCGCCCCTACACGCCGAGGGCGTCGAGAATGCGCTGGTTCGCCCTTGGGAAAGCGTAGCTCCGCAGCTCGCCCGGACGGACCCACCGCACGGCGTCCACCTCCAGAGCCATTGCGCGACCCGAGCGACGGCGACAGGCGAAGGCATGCAGTGTGATGCGGAAGTGCGAGTACGCGTGGTTCACGACGCACAGCTTATCGCCGATCTCCACCTCCAGCCCCGCTTCCTCGCGGACCTCCCGGCGGAGGGCGTCCGGCAGCGACTCGCCCCGGCGGACCTTCCCGCCGGGGAACTCCCACAGCCCGCCGAGCAGCCCCTCCGGCGGGCGGCGGTCGATGAGAATCCGCCCCCGATCGCGCACGACGGCCGCGACAATCGTGTGGTGCGGCAGCTCCTTCGCCGGCGCCTTGCGCGGCAGGGATTCCGTCCGTCCCGTCGCCCGCGCCCGGCAATGGTCCGCCAACGGGCAGACGAGGCATTTCGGGCCGCGCGGCGTGCAGACGGTCGCGCCGAGGTCCATCATCGCCTGGTTGAACCGCCCGGCCAGGCCGGCGGGGATCAGGCGCCGGGCGAGCCGCCCCAGGCGCCGCCGTGTGCGCGCCGCCCGCGGATCGGTCGATACGGCGAACACGCGGCACAACACGCGGACCACGTTGCCGTCCAGCACCGGCTCGTCGCGACCGAAGGCGATGCTCGCGACCGCCCCGGCCGTGTACTCGCCAACCCCGGGCAGTTCCCGCAGGGACTCGACGTCGCGCGGCAGCTTGCCGTCGAAGCGGCCGATGATCATCCTCGCCGCCCGGTGCAGGTTCCGCGCCCGAGAATAGTAGCCCAGCCCCTCCCAGCACTTGAGCACGTCGTCCGGCGAGGCGCCGGCCAGCGAACGCACGTCCGGGAATCGCTTCAGGAAGCGCTCGTAGTACCCGCCGACGGCGCCGACACGCGTCTGCTGGAGCATGACCTCGCTGATCCAGATGGCGTACGGGTCGTCGCGGCGCCGCCACGGCAGGTCCCGAGCATGCAGGTCATACCATTCGAGCAAGGCGGTGCGGACGGCGTCGAGCTTGTCGTTCGAAGGTCCGGCCATCCGGGCATCATACCAGACCCGCCGCGGGCCGCCGCACGCCGTGATAGTCGCGGTGCCTACAATGAATCAAGTTGGCGGACAAACCGTTTCGAAGAAAGGAACCGACGATGCGAACGATACTGACGACGCTTATTCTGACGGCCGGGGTTGCGGCGCTGGTGGGCATGACGGGCTGCGGTGACGAACAGGCCCCAACCGATGACGGACAGGCCGCCGCGGCGGAGTTCGTCAATGCCCGCTGCCCGATCATGGGCAACCCGATCAATCCCGAGAACGTCACGGACGACCTGACCCGCGAGTTCCGCGGACAGAAGGTCGCGTTCTGCTGTGCGGCCTGCCCGTCGCAATGGGACGAACTGTCGGGCGAGGAGAAGGCCGAGAAGCTCCAGGACGTCCTCGCCGAGGGAGAGCACATTCACGAGTCCGGCGACATGCACGACCACGAGGAATAGCCGGAAGTGCACGAGCGGCTCTTGGGGCAAACGCTCGCTCTGCGGTTCAGGCCCGCTGGAGCTTGCGGAACTGGATGTCGAAAAAGCGCGCGTACTCGCCGTCGGCCTCGAGGAGTTCCCGGTGGGTGCCGTGCTCGACGATCCGTCCGCCCTGGACGAAGAGAATCTGATCGGCCTGGAAGATCGTCGACAGGCGGTGGGCGATCGCGAACGTCGTCCGCCCGCTTCGCAGCCGGTCCACGGCGTTCTGGATGAGCAGCTCGGTCTCGGGATCCACGCTGCTGGTCGCCTCGTCGAGCAGGAGAATCTGCGGGTCGCGCAGCAGCGCGCGGGCGATGCTCAGCCGCTGGCGCTGCCCCTCGGACAGCGTGAGCCCGCGCTTGCCGATCTCCGTGTCGTACCCGTCGGGCAGCTCGCGGACGAAGGGGTCGGCGTTGGCCATTTCGGCGGCCTGGATGATCTGATCGCGGTCGGCGTCGGGTCGCCCGTAGGCGATGTTCTCGGCCACGCTTCCGCTGAACAGGAAGTCGTTCTGCATGACCATGCCGATGTGCGACCGGAGCGAGCGGAGCTTCACTTCGCGGATGTCTCGGCCGTCGACAAGGACGCGCCCCTGCTGCGGCTCGTAGAAGCGCGGGATGAGGCGGACGATGGTCGTCTTGCCCGCGCCGCTGGGCCCGACGAGGGCGATCATCTGTCCCGGCGCCGCCCGGAAGCTCACTTCGTGCAGGATCCGCCGGTCGTCGTATCCGAACGAGACGTTCTCGAAGACCACCTCGCCGTCGCACCGCTCGAGGGCGACCGCATCGGGGCGGTCGCGGATGTCCGGCTCGACGTCCATGTACTCGAAGAACCGCTCGGTGCTGGCGAAGAACTGCCCCGCGTGCTCAAGCATCATCACCGCCCGCAGGATCGGTTGGAGGAACCGCTGGAGGTAGAAGAAGAAGGCTACGAGCACGCCGATCTCGATCGCCCCGGCGATCACCAGGTGTCCGCCGTACGCCAGCACCGCCGCGATCCCCGCAGCGTTGATCAGCGCTGCGCCCGGGAACAGGCGGGAGATATAGCGGATGACGCTCATGCGGCTGTTGTAGTGGTGCTCGTTCTCGCGGCTGACCGCGTCGGACTCGCGGTGCTCGGCCACGAAGGCCTTGATGATCGCGATGCCGTTGAAGTTCTCCTCCAGCACGTCGGACAGCGACTCCTTGCGGCGACGGACGTCGCGGAACTGGCGCCACATCCGCCCGGCCGTGCGGGCGACGAACCAGACCAATACCGGCACGCACGCCAGCGCGACCAGCGCCAGCTTCCAGCTCAGGTAGAACATCAGCGCCGTGCATCCGGTGATCATCACGATCGCGAGAATGAACACCTCCGGCCCGTGGTAGACGACTTCCTGGATGACGTTGATGTCGTCGACGATGCGGCTGAGCAGCCCGCCGGTCTTGCGCCGGTCGTGGAACGCCATCGACAGCTTCTGGCAGTGCGAGTACAGGTCGTTGCGGAGGCGCGACGTGATGCCCTGGGCGACCTCGTGCCCGTAGTACTCCTTGTACATGCCGATGCCGGCGAAGACGGCGTGGATGCCGAGGATCCCTACGGCGGCCGCGACGAGTCCCCACACGTCGCCGGCGGGAATCGCGTCGTCGATGGCGTAGCGGATGATCAGCGGCGGCGTGAGCAGCAGCACGACGGCCGCGGCGTGGAGGAGCTGGATGAACGCGAACATCTTCCAGCGGGGCCGGACGTAGACCCGCCCGAAACGTCGCAGCACCTGCAGACGGGTCATGGCGTCACCGGGGGATTGCGGGGCGTCGAGAGTACTCATAATGCCATGGTATGGTAGCGACTCGGTCGGGGGGATGCCAACACGCCGCCGGGGATTTCTGCGCAGGATTCCAGATGCGATCGCGGCGCCCGGCAGGAACGCGCAGCGCTTCGTCGTTCTCGGGGCGCCGTCGTCGAGATCGCCGGCTTGTGGCGAGCGAGTTGGCTCTCCAGCAGGCGGGCGAAGAACTCCTGGACCAGGTCCTCGGCGGCGGCATGCTCGTATCCCCGGCGGCGCACGAACGCATAGAGCGGGAACCAGTAGGTCCGGAACAGTTCGGCCAGGGCGCGGCGGGACCGGGTCGTGCTGATCTGGCCGTCCGTGCCGCCCCCTCCCCCGGCCGCCAGCACGATGCTCCACCGCGTGGCGGCAAATGCCGGCCCGCCATGCCTCGCCGGGACAGGCCCTGCCGCCGATGTTCTGGCAGCGCCCGCCGTGCCGCCGACGCTGCTGCCGTTGCTCATCGAAGATGTCCGCCCCGGGCGTCCCATGTCAGACGCTTATACCTCCCGCCGCGACCACCTTCAACGCTCGCCGGCCGGGCGCGTGCTGGCTGGGTTTTCAAGGAGCAGGCGCTATGGCGCACTGAACAAAGCCGGCTTGCCCTGCTCTTCGCCCCATAAGCGCAGAGCCGGCTTGCCGTCCCGAACGCCGGTCTGGATCTTCTGGATGCCGTCGATATCTGATAGGTAGAGATGCGTAGTCGTCTTGCCATCTTTGGATCGGGTTCCGCCCTCCAGCCCACCCTCGCCGCCGCGTGGCTTGAGCGTGAGGGAAGAGCCATCTTGTGATGTCCTCATGCGGGCACTGCCGTACTGCTCCGTGTCCAGCGTCAGCCAAGAAGACTCGCCTGCGCAGCCCAGTTCGAGTTCCGTTCTTGTCCCGCCGCCCAGCGACATATTCAGTTGTGCCCGGTTTCCATTGGGCAGGCCCAAAGAGACGTGTGGGCCGCCCCGATGGGTCCAGAGGGAAAGGGCATCAGCCTTCAGGCGACCGCCCGCGCCTGCCGCGTGAATTTCAACGATCCCGCCTTCTTCTCGATGCGAGGACAGACATAGCGATTTCTCTCCCGCGACACTGTGCAGGGAAACGCTTGCGTCACCGCCTGGTTGAACATGCAGGGTCAGTGGCGAGGCCGACTTCGCGCCATGCGGCCCGACGGCCACCACCGCGTCACCGTCCGGCGTCAACCGGAGTTCCAGGCCCGTCCGGCCGTCCTCGCCGAGCAGGGTTACCGTCGCGACTCCGGAGGTCTCGGCCAATACCAGTCGGGCCTTGCCTTTCGCGTCGAACATCTTCATCTTTGTCCCTGTTTCGCATGCTCCCAATTCCGCTCGCACGTTGCCCTGCCGGTCGGTCAAGGCAAGAACTTCGGCCTCAACAATCCGTGGGGGCCTGGGCGGCGGGGGAGGCGTTTCAGCAGCCGTGGCGGCGCGGGCGCTCTTGATCCGTGGCGGAGTGTAGGCTTCCCGCACATCGTCCAGGGTCCGCCCCGTCGGGGCGGACAGAGCCTGGGCGTACCCCTTTGATGCCCTCTTTGCCGAATCCTGTTGGGCCAGCAGGATGGCGGTAGTAACGCTGCACAAA
>CAZADC010000119.1:0-3978 GCA_964483755.1 uncultured Planctomycetaceae bacterium
ACCTCGCGGTATCCGCTGCTGCTCACGCGGCGGCTGGAGGGCATCGGCGAGGACGTGCTCATCCCAAGTCACTCCGAACCGGTCCCGGACTATGATGCCTATCCGGCCGGCTTCCGCCGGTTCGTGGAGGATCGGCCGATCTACGTCGTTTCACCCGTGCCCAGGCGGGCGCCGACCCGCCTGCTGGCGGATGCCGAGTTCCACCGTCCGCCCGGCACCGTCCTCTACCGCCTCAGGTGGCGCCCCCCGACCGCAACCGACACCGCCGACACGCAGCCGTCCGGCGCGCCGTGAACGGCATCGGGAGGGTCTTCCGCCCCCGCCGCTACGCTCGCCCCGCCACCGAGGTCTTGGATCGCGTCTTCTGGAGTTCGACCGTCGAACCCCGGCGTTCGATCATCGCCAGCGACAGGTCGATCAGCTCGCGGGCCTCGTCGGGCGTCATCGTCCCGACGCAGACCATGTCCTGCTCGCGGATGGTCGACCAGTTGAACGCCATGCCCACCAGCGGATGCACGCGCCCCGCCGCCATCGGCTTGATCGTTATCACCGGGCAGCGGGCGTTCCAGATCATCCGGTGGACCCAGTCCACCTCGATCTGCATGAGGAACCCGGCCGCGTTGTAGATCTGGATGTACGTCGCGACGTCGAGGTCGCCCTCGTCGGCGTAGACGGGCGTCTCGGGCATGTGCGTCGAGAGCCCCGGGATCATGCCCCGCTCGCGGATCATCGCACAGTAGCGGTCCATGTTGCGGATCGTACGCGTCGTCCGGTCGGTGAGCGCGTCGGTCGAGCACTGGTGCGGCATGCAGAACCGCGCACCCATCCCGGCGGCTGCGTCGAGAACGCGCCCGATCTCGCCGATGTCCTCGCCGCCGCCCTCGACGCCGAGATGCGGCGTGGTCATGCGGATACACCCGCGCCCGGTGCGGTCCTCGGCATCGCGGATGGCGTCCTCGAGGTGCCGCGATTCCGGGCGGACGCCGAGGATCGTGTCGATCCCCGCCCGGAAGAACACCTCCAGCACGTCGGCGATTCGCTCGCGCGTCATGGTCTCGACGATCTGGCGGTCCTTGGCCCGGCTGGTGTGGGAGAACCCGAGAAACCAGTTCGTGCCGATGATCATCCGCGAGACCGAAACGTCCTCGATCGTCGTCCGGGGGAAGTCATTCATGCCCGTTCACTCCGGTTCCGTCCTGTCTTTACGTGCCGTCGAATACGTCGCGGTCGCTGCGTTCGGCGCCGCAGTACATGCACGTGCTGTGGGTGCGCGACAGCGTCCGTCCGCACCGCGTGCACTGCGTGACCCCCTTCTCGATCTTCCCGTCGGCCTTGCCGTCGGCGAGATCGATCTGCTCGATCTTCGTCATCAGGTCCGCCTCGGTCAGGTTGGTGTTCTCCTCGAGCAGCTCCCACATTGCCTTGCAGACCATCGCCAGCTTGTCGACGCGCTCCTCGAGCCAGCGCACCTCCTGGCGCGCCCGCCCCGCCGCCGAGGTGGCGCGGGCGCTCGCCCCGCCGTCCGTCGACATCCGCGAAAATTCCCTCGCCATCATCGCGCCCCAGAAGAACCCGCTCATCGCCGCCTCCTCTCGAAAGGTGACATTCGTCGGCATCCGGCGCTTCCCTACGCCGGGCTGAACGACTCCTCGCCGCAGTGCTCGTCGTCGATCCGCTCGATCTGTCCGCGCCCGGTCACCGGGAGACGGGCGCCGTCCAGGCCGGGCGAAACATACCGCTCGAACCAGCGCGACAGGCGCCGGCGCATCTCGGTCAGCACCGCGGCGCTGCCCTCCTCTTGTACCACATTGCTCCGCTCGTCCGGATCGCTTTTCAGGTCGTACAGCTCGTGCGGGCCGCGGGGGTAGCGGTGAACGTACTTCCACTCCCGCGTGCGGATCATCCGCACGGGTCCGTACTCGTCGTAGACCACCACGTGGTCCCGACCGTCGTCGGTCCCGCCGGACAGCGCGCCCGCGAAGCTCCGCCCAGGCAGCGATTCGTCGTCCATCCCCGGCAGGTCCAGGTGCTCCAGCAGCGTGTGCGACACGTCGTACTGGCTGACCATCGCGTCGGTGACCCACCCGGCGGGAATGCGCCCCGGCTGAGAGAAGATCGCGGGAACCTTCACCGAGCTGTCGTACATGTTCATCGGGTCGGTGCCGTTGCCCTTGCCCCAGAACCCGTGTTGCCCGCAGGAGAAGCCGTTGTCGCTCATGAACACCACCAGCGTCCGCTCGCGGATGCCGAGCCGCTCCAGGCGGTCGAGCAGCCGTCCGACGTTGGCGTCCATCGCCGTGACGGCGGCGAAGTAGCCCTTGAGCATCTCCCGGCTGCCGTGACAGGCGCGCGTCAGCCCGCTCGCCCACGGATGCACGTATTCCTGCGGACAGGACTTGAAGGGGCAGTCATCGTAGCTGTCGACGATGTCCTGCGGGTGTCCGGTCCACGGCGAGTGCGGAGCGTTGTAGTGCACGTTGAGGTGGAACGGCCGGTCGGCGTGGGCGTCGAGAAACGCCAGCGCGTCGTCGGTGATGACGTCGGTCAGGTAGCCGGGGCAGGTCTCGACGCGTCCGTCGCGGATCATCTCGGCATCGTTGTAGCGGCTGCCGCCGGTGGGCAGACAGAACCAGTGCGAATATCCGCGCTGCGGCGTCAGGCTGTCGCCGAGGTGCCACTTGCCGCTGAGGGCGACGGTGTAGCCGCTGTCGACGAGGACGTCGGTGTAGAGTCGCTGCCCTTCGAGGTACGCCGCCGGGCGCGGCGGCATGTTCCGCTCCCGGATCCAGTCGTGCACGCCGTGCTGGGAGGGAATCTTCCCGGTGACGATCGACGCCCGCGCAGGCGAGCAGACCGGCGACGTACAGAAGAAGTCGGTGAATCGCGTCCCCTCGCCCGCCAGGCGGTCGAGGTGCGGCGTGCGAATTTCCTCGTTGCCCGCGCAGCCCAGCGCCCACGGGCCCTGATCGTCGGTCAGCACGAACAGCACGTTCGTCTTCTCGGCCATGCTCAGTCGGTCCTTCCCGGTGCGCCCGCCTCCGGCAGCGCGTGACCCGCCTGGCGATTCGGCGTGGCGAGCAGCCATTCGAACACGCGCTTACGAAGCGCGGCCTCGACTGCACGGGCATCCTCGCGCCCGACCAGGTTGACCTTCTCGTCCGGGTCGGCGACCAGATCGAACAGGAAGAGCGACTGCCCCGCGTCATCCACAACGAGCTTGTGCCGCCCGTCGAAGATCATCGTCCCGTTGGCGAACTCGCTGAACACGGCGTCGTGGTGCTCGGCCGTCGGGTCGTCCGTCAGCGGCGCGAGAGAGCGTCCGAACCCGCAGCCGTCAGCGTCGCAGCCGGCGAGGTCGAGGATCGTCGCCGGGGCGTCGACCAGCGAGACCGGCGCGTCACACACCCGCCCGCCGGCGCCGCCCGGCGTCCGGACGATCAGCGGAACCTTCACCGCGCCCTCGTAGAACACGCCCTTGGCGAGGCGTCCCTTGTCGCCGAGCATCTCGCCGTGATCGGACCAGAACACCACGGCCGTGTCGTCCCACATGCCGCGGGCGGCGAGCGCGTCGATGATCCGCCCGAACCACGAGTCGATGTGCGATATCTTCGCGTAGTACAGCGCCTTCATGCGGGCGACCTGTTCGTCCGTCGGGGCCTCGTCGGCATTCTGCAGTTCTCGCTGGGCGGCCGCGGCGGCGGCCGTCAGCCAGTCCGGCGGCTCGTCGACCGGCAGCGCGGGATCCATGTCGGCGGGGTCGTACTTCGCCGCCCAGTCGCGCGGCGGGTCCCAGGGCTTGTGCGGGCCGCCGAAGCCGACGAACAGGCACATCGGGCTCTCGTCGTCGTACGTCTCGACGTACTCGACGGCCGTCCGGCCGACGATGTCGTCCATGTGCTCGCCGTCGGGCAGCGGGCTCGGCCAGGTCGCCTTCGCCGGCCCGACCTCGGCGCGCTTTGCGTAGTCGTCGCGGAACGC
>CAZADC010000119.1:3988-9178 GCA_964483755.1 uncultured Planctomycetaceae bacterium
CGAGGCAGCCCAACTCGCGCCAGCGGTCGGTCAGCAGCGAGTCGGTCCGCCGCGTGGCGAGCGGGCCGGTGGTTTCGTACACGTCGCTCCAGCCGAGCGCGTCGATGTACCACCTGTGGTTGTCCAGGTGGTCGCCGGCGACGTGCGGGTAGTAGTGGCTCTTGCCGACATGACACGTGCGGTATCCCGCGTCGCGCAGGCGGCGGGCGAAGGTGTCCGCGGTCGACGGCAGGCGCCCCACGTTCGTCCACTGCCCGTGGTTGTGGCAGAACAGTCCGGTCAGGAACGAGCTTCGCGCCGGCATGCACACCGGCGAGCAGGTGCAGGCGCTGGAGAACCGCGTCCCCTCGTCGGCGATGCGGTCCATGTTCGGCGTGCGGACGACGGGGTGTCCGGCGCACGACATGCCGTCGCCGCGCTGCTGGTCGGTCATGAGGATCAGAACGTGCGGCCGATCGGACAAGGGCTCGCTCCTTCACCAGGACAGCCGGGCCCGCGCGACCCGGCGACACGCGCAAACACTACGTTGCCGACAGGACATTGACAAGGCGGACAAGTCCGATGGCTCGCGCGAATTGCCCCGATGTTCAGGGGACATACAGGTATCCATCTCCTGTTGATTTCCGGAGGCCTGACCGCCTGCGTAGCCGGCAGAGGGAACGAAACCCCAGTATGGCGTCCCCCGACATCCCGACCTCACTACTCTCCGCGGAGCGCTCGCAAGGCCTTGTAGACCGCCTGGGTGCCGTCGCGTCCGGCGCCGAGCGCCCCGGCCGCCCGGAACATGGTCTCGGCGACGCTCGCCCCCGGCAGCGGCGCGCGGGCCTGGTGGGCGGCGGCGTGGGCCATGTCCAGGTCCTTGAGCAGGTAATCCACGAAGAAGCCCGGCGCGAAGTCTCCGGCGACCATCTTGGGAGCGAGCTTCGTGAGCTGCCAGCTCCCGGCCGCGCCGCCGCTGACCGCCTGGAGCATCGCCTGCACGTCCACGCCGCACGCCTCGGCGAGCGTGATCGCCTCCGCCGCGGCGAGGCAGTTCAGCGATACGAGCACCTGGTTGCACAGCTTGACGACATACCCGGACCCGGCGGGCCCGCAGTGGGTGATCGTCTTGCCCATCGCCTCCAGCACGCCCCGCACGCGATCGAAGTGGGCTTTCTCCCCGCCGACCATGATGCTCAGCGCACCCTCGCGGGCGCCGGTGTCGCCGCCGGAGACGGGCGCGTCCAGGAACCCCGCGCCGCGCTCGCCCAGCGCGGCCGCACATCGCTCCGCGACGTCCGGCGAGACGGTCGAGTGGTCCACGACGGTCGCGCCGTCGCGGATGCCGTCGATCACCGGCGCCTCGCCGTCCAGCACGACCTCCAGCACGTCGTCCGCGCCGGTGACGCAGACGAGGACCACGTCGCTGCGGGCGGCCAGGTCGGCCGGGCTGTCGGCGCGTTCGGCGCCGGCGTCGCACAGCGGCTCGCACTTGGCGGCCGTGCGATTCCATACGGTCACGGGAAAGCCGGCCTTCAGGCAGTTTTCCGCCATCGGCGCGCCCATGATGCCCATTCCGATGAATCCGACGCGGAGCGGTTCGTCACCCATGTGTCTCTCCAGTAATCGCGTATCACTCTTGCGGATACTGCGGCGGTTCATCGAGCTTCCATCGCTCGCGGTCGATCAGCGGCGTCCGGAACCGTCGCTCGATCCGCCCGGCCTTCTCGAGGTGATCCAGGCACGCCCTCAGGCAGCCGCGACCCACGCAGATCGCCAGGTGCCGGAAGCGATGGCTGAGAAACCGGTTGTAGGACGGCGAGCTGCCCGGCGGGTCCTCGGAGCCGTTGTGGAACGGGCTGAAGCGCGGGTCGTCGCCGCGGTGCACGACGCCGCAGGCCCGGCAGTCCAGCGGGGCGTGCGAGAACGCGCGCCCGTCGATCTCGAACGTTTCGGTCCGCTCGGCGCCCATCGCACCGGCCTCGCACTCGCGCACGCACGCGCCGCAGTCGTCGCACACGCGCCCGCGGAAGATCGGCGTCGGTTCGAGCTCGGCGTCGGTCAGCACCGCGAACACGCGCTGGCGCGGCCCGAACTGCGGCGTCAGGAAGACCTTGGACAGCCCGAGTTCTCCCAGCCCGGCCGCGACGCCGACGACCCGCAGCGAGACCATCCCGTCAGGACCGGCGGGTTGATCCTCGCGCACCTGCCGTCCGGTGTGTGCGTGGAAGGGATTGTGCACGGGAACCGACGTGTAGCCGTCCTCCTCGAGGCGCATCGCGATCCGCCGCAGAATCCGTGGGGCCTCCACCTCGTTGAGATACCAGTAGGAGTCGCAGTTGTACGCCTGCCAGTATGTGCCCTCCTCGACCGCCTTGAGCGCGCCCCGTGCCTGCGGAACGGCGATCGCGACCACCGTCCGCGTCTGCGGGAAGATGGTCCGGGGATGGAGCTCCGGCGGCGCGGCGTCGAACCGCTCGATCGGGGCGAACCCGACCAGCGCGGCGCCCGCCTCCAACGCGGTGCTGCGAACCTGCTCGGTGAGGCGGCTCATGTCTACCCTCCTGCGCCGTCAGACGACGGGGACGGCTCGCTACTCGATCATGCCCGCGCGGCGGGCGTACTCGAAGACTCCCCCGGCCTCGACGATCTCGCCGACGTCGCCCAGCGGCTGGAGATCGAATACGGCGCCGTCGGAAATCCGCCGCACGACGCCGGCGTCGAAGTCTACCACCACCTCGTCGCCCGTGCGGATCGTCTCGATCAGCCGGTCCCGCGACTCCATCGGCACGAGATAGCCGCCATTAATGCTGTTGCGGTAGAAGATGCGAGCGTAGCTCTGGGCGACGACGACCCGGCAGCCCGCCTCGGCGATTGCCAGCGGGGCGTGCTCGCGCGAGCTGCCGCACCCGAAATTCCGCCCGGCGACGATCACCGCGAACTCGCCGGCGAACTCGCCTTCCGGCACGAAGGGAACGCCGCCGTCCGGCAGGCCCGACTGCGCCGACGGGACGCCGCTCATCGCGTAGCGTCCGAAGTACTTCCGCTCGTCGGGATCGGCGGGGTTGTAGCTGAGGAACTCGGCCGGGATGATCTGGTCGGTGTCGACGTTGTCGCCGACCACGAACGCCTTGCCGCGGATGGTCTTCTGCATGGAGCCGCTCCGGGTTGGTCTGTCGGGCCGCGCCGACCGGGCGAGGCGGGAAACGTCCCCGCCGCACAAGATGCCCGTGCCGCGCCGCGACGGGTATTGTATAACGACGCACGCGAAAGGAAAGGCAGCGAATGACCGACAACTTCGCCGACAGGCTGCTGGCGGCCGTGCGAGAAAAGGGCGCTCCGGTGTGCGTCGGGCTCGACCCCGTCTACGACCGCCTGCCCGCCGAGCTCAGGGACGACGCCCTGGTCGGCGTCCAGAGGGTGGACGCGCTCTGGGAGTTCTGCATCGGCGTCCTGGAGGCCGCGGCGCCGCACGTCCCGGCCGTCAAGATCCAGAGCGCCCACTTCGAGGTCTACCGCCAGCACGGCGTGGCGATGTACTACAAGCTCGTCCGTCGGGCCCGCGAGCTCGGTCTGCTGGTCATCGGCGACGTGAAGCGAAACGACATCGGCTCGACGGCGGCGGCGTACGCCGAGGCGCACCTGGCCGGCGAGCACGCACCGGACGCGGTGACGGTCAACGGGTACTTCGGCGCCGACGGGCTCGCGCCCTTCGTGGATGTCGCCCGCGACACCGGACGCGGCGTGTTCGTGCTGGTGCGGACGTCCAACCCGTCCGCCGGGCAGGTGCAGGATTTCGCCGACGCGACCGGGACGAAGCTCTACGAGCACGTCGCCGCTTCGCTCGCCGAGCTGGGCGACGGCGACGGGCTCTGCGGGCGCGGCGGGTACAGCTGCGTCGGGGCGGTCGTCGGCGCGACCTGGCCGGATGAAGCGAAGACGCTTCGCCAGCTCATGGGGCGCCAGGTGTTCCTCGTGCCCGGGTACGGCGCCCAGGGAGCGACGGCCGCGGACTGCGCGGCCGCGTTCAGGCCGGACGGGACCGGCGCGATCGTCAACGCCAGCCGGTCGGTGATCTACGCCCACCAGCGCGACGAGTATGCCGGCTCGCCGTGGCGGGAGGCCGTCGCGGCGGCTGCGCGGAACTTCGCCGCCGACGTCGCCGGCGCCGTGGGAATGTGACGCTTGCGGACCATGCCTCGCCCGCGATCCAATCCGCAGTGGTTCGCCCTGCCCGCACGGCCGCCGGAGCGGGTGAGCGTCGCCGGGGCGACCTGCCGCCTCGCGCGCGTGTTCAAGCACGACTTTTTCGCCGCGACCTGCGAGTACGTCGCCGAGGGGCCGGCGCGAATCGACCGCATCGTGGTCAAGTTCGCCCGCCGCCAGGGGTTCTGCGGGTTACCGCTGGCGTGGCTGGGGCGCTGGCTGGCGGCGCGGGAGGAGGCGATCTACCGCACGCTGGACGGCGTGGACGGCGTGCCGCGATGGGTCGGGCGCGTGGGCGACGCGGCATACGCGATCGAGTACGTGCCCGGCCGTCCGTTGGACCACGATCCGCCCCCGCCGGAGGGCTTCTTCGACCGGCTTCGCGATGTGTTCGACGCCGTTCACGCCCGCGGCGTCGGCTACGGGGACGCCAACAAGCGATCCAACGTGCTGATCGGCCCGGACGGTCGGCCGTTCCTGATCGACTACCAGATCTCCCTGCGGAAGCGCCCGGACCTGCCCCCGCCGCTGCGGAATCTCATCGCCGCCGTGGTCGACCGCCTTGCCGCCAAGGACCTGTACCACCTGTACAAGCACAAGCGGCGGATGCGCCCTGGCGAGCTGACGGCCGAGGAGGAAGCGCTGTCGCGCCGGCGGGGCGGACTGCATCTGCTGCACCGCAAGTTGACCAAGCCCTACCGGGCGCTGCGCCGGAAGTTCCTCGCCCGCCGCCACGCCGACGGACGGCTCGCCAGCCCGACCCGCGACATCGAGGACCACCACCAGCCGGAAAAGGACACCTGGCGCGGGAACGGCGGCGGCTGAGTTCGGGGCGTCGGGCAGCGCCCGCCGTACGCACCAGTGCGAGGACGAGGTCAACCGGCCGCAGAGGCCTCTTCCTCCGCCGGCTCGAATTGCGCCGCCACCTGGCGCGGGGGCGTCTGAGGCCAGCGGACGAACGCCTCGATCGCGCTGGTGTATTCCTGCGTGATCCACTGCAGTTCG
>CAZADC010000120.1:0-9136 GCA_964483755.1 uncultured Planctomycetaceae bacterium
GTCGGACCCGTCCAGACGCCGGGCCCGTCGCGGCACAGTATACCGGGACGGAGTCGGGCGGGCAACGTCCTCGCCCCGCGCGTGTCGGGCCCTCTCGGCCCGGCCGACATGGTCGACGGGTATAATGGCCCGTCGCATTTTACCGGTTCCGATTCGAAAGGACGCGAGATGTCTACACAGGACAACCTGCAGGCGGCTTTCGCCGGCGAAAGCCAGGCCAACCGAAAGTACCTCGCCTACGCGAAGAAGGCGGACGAGGACGGCTTCCCGCAGATCGCCCGCCTGTTCCGCGCCGCGGCCGCCGCCGAGACTATCCACGCCCACATGCACCTGGCGAACATGGACGGTATCGGCGACACGGCCGCCAACGTGCAGGACGCGATCGAGGGCGAGGGCTTCGAGTACCAGAAGATGTACCCGGACTACCTGAAGGAGGCCCAGGCGGCGGGCGAGAAGATCGCCGCCAAGGGCTTCGCCTGGGCGATGCGCGTCGAGGAGGTCCATCACGGGCTCTACAGCCAGGCGAAGCAGGCGGTGGACAGCGGGCAGGACCTGCCGCAGCGCAAGGTCTACGTCTGCGGCGTGTGCGGCAATACGGTGTACGACGACGTCCCCGACGCCTGCCCTGTCTGCTCGCACGCCGGCGACAACTACAGCGAAGTGAAGTAGATCGGCCGACCGAGCGGCGTCGTTGAGGCGCGGCCCGGTCGCGATCCCGCAAGACGGCGCCGATTTCCGCGTGGAAACGACGGGCTGTTGCCGATAGCCTGTTGCAGGTCGTGCATGCGCCGCCGACTCCGGCGCGGCCGACCGTCGTCAGTGATCCATCCGGCAACCATCGAACGAGGACATCCATGAGCACCGAAGAGGCCTTTCAGGGGATCGGCAGGATCGAGTACGCCCCCGACTCCGACAGCGCGCTGACCTTCAAGCACTACAACCCCGACGAGGTGGTCGAGGGCAAGACGATGGCCGAGCATCTGCGGTTCTCGGTCGCCTACTGGCACGCCTTCCGCAACGAGTGCGCCGACCCGTTCGGCGTCGGCACGCGCCAGATGCCCTGGGACGACGGGAGCGACAGCGTCGAAAACGCCCAGCGTCGCGTCCGGGCGGCGTTCGAGTTCTTCGAGAAACTCGGCGTGGGGTTCTACTGCTTCCACGACCGCGACGTCGCCCCCGAGGCCGACACGCTCGCCGAGACCAACCGCAACCTCGACGAGGTGGTCAAGGTTCTCAAGGAAGAGCAGGAGCGAACGGGCGTCAAGCTGCTGTGGGGCACGGCGTGCCTGTTCACGCATCCTCGCTACGTCCACGGCGCGTCGACGAGCTGCAACGCCGACGTCTTCGCCTACGCCGCCGCCCAGGTCGCCAAGGCGCTGGAGGTCACCCACGAACTCGGCGGCGCCGGGTACGTGTTCTGGGGCGGACGCGAGGGCTACAAGAGCCTGCTCAACACCGACATGGGGCGCGAGCTGGATCACTTGGCGCGGTTCCTGCACCTCGCGGTCGACTACAAGAAGCAGATCGGCTTCGACGGGCAGTTCTACATCGAGCCCAAGCCCAAGGAGCCGACCAAGCACCAGTACGACTTCGACGCCGGCTCGTGCTTCGCCTTCCTCCAGAAGTACGACCTGGTCGACCACCTCAAGCTGAACATCGAGGCGAACCACGCGACGCTCGCCGGACACACGTTCCACCACGAGCTCGAGTTCGCGGCCGCCAACGGCATCCTCGGCTCGGTCGACGCCAACCGCGGCGACCTGCTGCTCGGGTGGGACACCGACCAGTTCCCGACGGACCTGTATGACACCACGCTGGCGATGCTGACGATCCTCAAGTCCGGCGGGTTCACGACGGGCGGGCTGAACTTCGACGCCCACGTCGCGCGGGAGAGCTTCGAGCCGGTGGACCTGTTCCACGCCCACATCGGCGGCATGGACGCGTTCGCCCGCGGGCTGAAGATCGCGGCCGCCATCCGCGCCGACGGCGTGCTGGACGACTTCGTCGCGAATCGCTACGCGAGCTGGGATGAGGGCATCGGCAAGCAGATCGAGTCGGGCGAGGCGGACATGGCGGCGCTGAAGCAGTACATGCTCGACAAGGGCGAGGCGGATCCGAACGAGTCCGGACGCGTCGAGATGCTCGAGAACCTGCTGAACGAGTACATCTGAACGCCAGGGAAGCGCCGGTCGATCTCGTCATGGCCGAGGCGCTTCCGGACGGCTCACTTGCCCGGCAGCCGCTGCCGAGAACTGCCGGCTTTCTCAAGGCCTGCCCGGACGCGGAGACCGCCGCGTCTCGACACAGCCGAACACCCGCTGCGCACCAGGAGACGATGATGGACATCACCCCGGCTGAGAGACTCCGCAAGCTCCCCCCGTACCTGTTCGCCGACCTGCGCCGCAAGATGGCCGACGCGAAACAGCGCGGCGTCAGGGTCATCCGCGTGGACATCGGCGACCCCGACCGCCCGACGCCCGACCCGGTCGTGCAGGAGCTCATCCGCGCCGTCGACGACGCTGAGGACCCGGACCGCCACCGCTACGGATGCGACCGACCGGCGGCCGAGCTGCCCGACGCCGTGAGCGACTTCTACAAGCGCCGCTGGGGCGTCGAACTGGCCGATGACGAGCTCGTCTGCACCATGGGCTCGAAGGACGCCATCGTGAAGTTCTGCCTCGGCGTCATGAACCCCGGCGACGTAGGCATCGCGCCGGTTCCGGGCTATCCGACCTACAACATCGGACACGTGTTCTGCTCGGCCGTCACGCACCAGGTCCCGCTGCGACCGGAGAACGACTGGCTGATCGACTTCGACGAAATCCCCGCCGAGGTCCGCCGCCAGGCAAAGGTGCTCTGGCTGAACTACCCGAACAACCCGACGACCGCGACGGCGCCGCTGGAGTTCTTCGAGCGGGCCGTCCGCTTCGGGCGCGACAACGACATCCTCATCGCCCACGACGCCGCCTACAGCGAGAACACCTACGACGGGTACGAGGCGCCGAGCATCCTCCAGGTCGACGGCGCCGCCGACACGGCCGTCGAGTTCTTCTCCCTGTCCAAGGCGTTCAACATGACCGGCTGGCGGGTCGGGTTCGTGGCGGGCAACCCCTCTGCCGTCGCGGCGCTCAACACCGTCAAGGAGAACATCGACAACGGCTCGCTGCGGGCGGTGCAGTTTGCGGCCGCTCGGGCGCTGCGCCTGTCCGAGCAGCTCACGCCGCAGATCAACGAGGTTTACCGCCGGCGGCGCGACCTGGTGGTCGACAAGCTCAACCAGGCGGGGTGGAGCCTGGACAGGCCGTCCGCTACGATCTACGTCTGGGCGCCCGTCCCGGAGAAGTACGCCGGCGACAGCGGGGCGTTCGTGGCCGACCTGCTGGAGAACACGGGCGTCATGGTCACCCCCGGCCGCGGGTACGGACAGTGGGGCGAAGGGTACTTCCGCATCTCGCTGACGTACGGCGATGACGTGCTGACCGAGGCGATGGACCGGATCATCGAGATGAACGCCTGACGACGGCGGGGCCGCAGTGAAGGTCCGGGCGTGCGCGGCGGGCTTCCGAGGCGGCCGCGCCGACGCCGGTTCGCACGGCAGCTGTCCCGCAGGTCGCCTGACGACGAATGGTGTGGCCGTGGAAGTGCGGATGGAACACACGCAGGGACGCGGGCGGCAGGCCGAGGTGCTCGTCCACGGTCGAGCGCTGACCGTCTGCGATCACGTCAGTCCGCCCGGCGAGCGGATGCGTCCCGGCGTGATCGAGGGCGTCAGGTTCGGCTACGTGCCGATGGACGAGCTGTCGTGGGACCGCGCCGTCGCCGGCAACCCCAGCCGCCGCCGACAGGTCGATGCCGTCCGCGGCTGGTCGTACGTCGGATACGGGCGCGTGGTGGACATCATGCCGGTCGTGATCGACTTCGGGCTGTTCACGATGGAGGACCCGAACTGGTCGTCCGACCGCGGGCTGATCGGGCGGTACGTCCGGGTCCACATCGACCGCCTCGATCTTTTGCCCGCGTAGGGGATTCCCGGCTGTCGCCGCCGGTTCGCCTCCGGGCTGACGCCGTCGCGCGGTATCATGGGCCCGATGAATCGCTGGATCATCCACGTCGACATGGACGAGTTCTTCGCCGCGGTCGAGAAGCTCGACCGACCGGAGCTGCGCGGCAGGTGCCTGCTGATCGGCGGCGACCCGGCCGGGCGCGGCGTGGTCAGCACGGCCAGCTACGAGGCCCGCCGGTTCGGCTGCCACTCGGCGATGCCGACGGCGACGGCGATCCGCCTTTGCCCGCACGCGATCGTCCTGCCCGTCCGCGGCGAGCGGTACCGCGAGCTCAGCGAGCGCGTCTTCGGGGTCTTCGAGCGGTTCACGCCGCTCGTCGAGCCGCTGAGCATCGACGAGGCCTTCCTCGACGTCACCGGGTGCGGGCGGCTGTTCGGGCCCGTCGAGCGGATCGCGCGGAGGATCAAGCGGACGATCCGCGAGGAGACCGGCCTGACCGCGAGCGTCGGCGCGGCCGCCAACAAGTTCCTCGCCAAGCTTGCCAGCGATCTTCAGAAACCCGACGGGCTGACGATCATCCGCCCGGAACGCGTGCACGAGGTGCTGGACCCGCTGCCGGTGGGCCGGCTGTGGGGCGTCGGTCCGACGGCCGAGCGGCAGCTCCACGCCCTCGGCGTCCGTACCATCGGGCAGCTTCGCGAGACGTCCCGGGACACTCTCGCCCGCGCGGTCGGCGACGCGGCCGCCGAGCACTACCTGCATCTCGCCGAGGGACGCGACGTGCGCGAGGTGACCCCCGACAGCCGGGCCAGGAGCATCGGGCAGGAACGGACGTTCGCCGTCGACGTCGGCGATCTCGACGAGCTGCGGCGCGTGCTGCTCGCCCAGTGCGAGCAGGTGGCCCGCCGGCTGCGACACCATGGGCTGTCGGCGCGGACGATCACCATCAAGCTGCGCTACGGCGACTTCACCACGCTGACCCGTTCGACGACGCTCGAGGAGGCGACGGATGTGACGGACGCGATATGCAAGTCCGCGACGGGCCTGCTGTCGCAGTGGGCCCGACGGGACTTCCGGCCGCTGCGCCTGCTGGGGGTCAGCGCGTCGCAGTTGAGCGAGGCGGGGGCCGGGCAGTTGTCGCTGTTCGCCGACCCGGACCGCGACCGCCGGCGCCGCCTGGACGAGGCGCTCGACGACATCGCCGACCGGTTCGGTCAGGCGGCCGTACGACGAGGAAGGACGGGCGAGTAGCGGTGTCGCCCATCACGCTCCACATCCCGCATGGACTCCGGCGCATCGGCGTTCCGTGGTGTCTATGATGAGGATGACGCATGGACACCACTGTCGCAATGGAAAGGAAACGGACATGACTCGTCGATCGATCATTCTGACGGCTGCGCTCGCCGCAGCGTTGATGGCGCCCATGCTCGCCGGGTGCAGCGAGAACCCCGCGACGGGGCGGAACGAACTGGTGCTGATCTCGAAGCAGGAGGAGATTCGCATCGGCAACGAGGCGGCGCCGGAGTTCGAGAAGGAGTTCGGGGGGCGGGTCAAGAGCGACCGTCTCCAGGACTACGTCTCGCGGATCGGGCGGACCGTCGCGGCCAAGTCCGAGCGCGAGATGCCGTACGAGTTTGCCCTGCTGCGCAGCGAGACGCCGAACGCCTTCGCGCTGCCGGGCGGGAGCATTTACATCACGGCCGGGCTGATGAGCAGGATGACCAACGAGCGCCAGCTCGCTGCCGTGCTGGGACACGAGGTGGGGCACGTCGCCGCCCGCCACAGCGTTCAGCAGCTTCAGCAGCAGATGGGCGCGTCGGTGCTGGTCCAGCTCGCCGGCGCCGCCGCGGGCGAGAAGGAGAAGATCGCCGAGACGGCCGCCTCCGTCGCCGCGAACATGGCGCTGATGAACTACAGCCGGGACGACGAGCGGGAGGCCGACCGGCTGGGCATCCGCTACATGGAGAAGGCGGACTTCAACCCCTGGGGCATGGTGGAGCTCCTGACGGTCCTCAAGGACCTCAGCGACCGCGAGCCAAGCAGCGTCGAGAGCTGGTTCCAGACCCACCCGCTGACCAGCGAGCGGATCGAGCGCGCCGAGGAGCTCATCGAGGATACATACGAGGAGCGCTGGCGCCGCGACAACCCCGACCCGTACGCCGACCGTTTCATGGACATGCGGGAGCTGCTTGTGCGCCAGGAAGGCCTGTGACGCCGCCCCGACCGCGCATCGTCAAGGCCGCGACGCTCCCCCTGAAGCGCCGCGACCTGTTCATGTGCCGGGCGGTGCGCTCAGTCCCGCTTCGCCAGTGACGTTCTGACGACGGCGGCGACCATCCCGGCCGCGCCGTCCCGGAAGTCCGCCGTCGCGTCCTCGCGGGCGCGGCGGGCGAGCCGCGTTTCCGTGGGCTTGACCAGTGCGGCCGAGCATATCGTCTTCTCGGAGGCGTCGCCCGACGCCGTGCCGAGGATCGCTCCCGTCCGGCAGTCCAGCAGCGCCGCGTGGATGACCGTCCGGTGCTCGACGGTGTTGCCGGGAACGATCCACAACCCGACCAGCGTCCAGTAGAGAATCGCGGCCTCGTTGAAGTTGTCCACGCTTCCGTCGGACTGCAGGTAGACGAGCAGCAGTTCACAGTTCGTCTTCGCGGCGGCGACGCGGAGGGAGTGCAGCGTCGGGCGCTTGTCGCCGTGGATGAACTCCGTCACCGGCTGGACGCCGGCGATCTGCGGGTGGTCGGCGAGCTTCTCCTCCCAGGCCGCCAACTCCTCGGCCGTCAGGCGATCGAGGTACGGCTGGTAGCCGCTGCAATGACTCTTCAGGCGGGCGATTGCGATCGAGCTGGGCAGGCGGGCCTGGATGTCCGCGTCCAGCAGGTCGGCGATGTCCCGGTCGGTGTACTTCCGCTCCAGCGCCTCCTGCCGCGCTTCGTCGTCGGTCAGCTCGGCGGCCGCGAGATTCATGGGCAGCGGCGCCATCGCATAGTGGCTCTTGCAGCCGGTCAGTGAAGCGGCCAGCAGTGCGGCGGCGACGATCGGTGCGAACTTCATGGGCGGCTCCTTTCGTTGACTGTCGAACCGGGCAAGGTGCTTTGTTTGCAGGTATCCGCCCGGACGGGGCGTGCGCAGAAATTCCACCGGTCTTCCGTTCGGTTGACGCAGCCGGCGCGGCCGCGCAGAATCATCGCCGCCGAAAGGGGCGACACGTGGACAGCGGCGATATTCAATCCATCCGCCGGGCGCTGGCGGGCAATCCGTCCGGGTTCGAAGGGCTTCATGCCGCACACGCGGGATGGGTGACCGCCTACCTGCTGCGCTGCGGCTTCGCGCCGCAGGACGCCGAGGACCTGGCCCAGGAGACGTTCATCCGCGCGTTCCGTTCGCTCGGTACGTTCGACGGTGCGAAGGGGACGTTCCGCGGCTGGCTTGCGGCGATCGTCCGCAACGTCGCCCGGCGCCACTGGGCGCGCCGCCCGACCGAGAACCATTTCGATCCGGACCTGGCCGCCGAGACGCTCCGCGACCCGGCCGACGTCGTCGGCGGCGCCGAGGCGCGTGAGGAGACGGCCGCACTGGATGAGTGCATCTCGCGCCTGCCCGAGAACCTGGGCGAGCTCGTCCGCCTGCGGTACGTCTGGGCGATGACGACCCGCGGCATCGCCGAGGCGACGGGCCTGGCGGAATCGACCGTTCGTCTGCGCCTTGACGAGGCGAAGGGAAGGCTGCTCGGATGTCTGAAGTCGAAGGGATTCATGGAATGACCGCCGCGGCGATTCTCTGCGCGGCGGGCGGCGCAGCGGATACAGACAGGTAGCGACCATGAGCGAATCGCCTGAAGACCGGAAGCTGGAAGACGCGCTGCGGCGCTGGGGCGCCGATCGCGCTGCGGCCGAGGCGCCGACGGGGCGTGCGCCGATCCCCGGCGCCCGACGCGCGGCGCCGTCGCGGCGCCGGTGGGTTCCCGCAGCCGTCGCTGCGGCGCTGCTGCTGGCGACGGGGGGTCTGTTCGTCGGCGCCTGGTGGGGACCGCCCGGGGCGCGCAGCGATGCGGGCGGAGGGGACGAAGCGGCCGTCGCGTCGCTGGAAGAGCGCCTCGACGCCGCCCGGCGCGACCTGGCGGACCTGCGAGCCCGGCTCACCGACACGCGCGAGCAGGCGACGCAGGCGAGCGAGGCGCTGGCCGAGCGCACGGGCGAGCTGGAGCGGGCGCGGCAACGCATCGCGTCGGCCGAGCGGCGCGCCGGCGAGCTGACAGAGCGACTGGCCGAGGCGAAGGGCGAGGCGGAGCGGCTCTCGACGCAGCTTGCCGACCGGGAGGAGGCCGTGCGAAGCGCGGAGGCGGATTCGCAGCGCCTGGCCGAGCGGATCGAGGCGCGGGAAGCGGAGCTGGCGGCAGCCCGCGAGGAGAAGGGGAAGATCGAGAAATCGCTGGCGGCGATCCGGCAGGAATTCGCGGCCGAGACGGCGCGCCTGCGGAAGATGCATGACGCCGCCGTCGCCGAGACGCGACAACTGCAGCGGGACCTCCTGGCCGCTCGGGCGCGTCGTCAGGCGGCGGAGGAGGCGTTCCGCACCGCCTACGTCGCGCGGGTCCGGCGGGAAGGGGGCGACGGGCTTGAGGCGTGGCGCGACGCCGCGGTCGACAGCGATCTGCTGGATCGGGCGGCGCGTCTGCGAAAGGCGGCGGGCGACGCCGCGACGCGTCGGCTCATCGAGCGGACCGAGGCGCTGCTGACCCGCCTGACGCTGCTGGACGTCAATGACTACGCCGCGATGCGGGCGTTCGGCGAGGCGGTCGAGCGAAGCGGCGTGCCGGACGAGATCGACGAGGCGCTCGCCGCCGGCGCCCGGGCGCCGGAGCTTCGCGCCTGGCTGCTGGAGAGCAAGCTCGTCCTGGAAGGAGCCGCCCGTGTGGGGTGAGCGGACTCGCACAAGCAGAGCGCGGTGTCCTTCCAGGGCTGCCGCGAGGCCCCGCCGGTCCGGCACGCGGCGGCCTGGGAAGCCCGCCGCGCTAGTGCAGGGGACCTGCCGGGGTTCGGGCAGTCGGTCGGGGCTGCTTCTGACGGGCATTGCGCTGGCACTGCTGCCGGCAGGGTGCGGCAAGATGGCCCCTCGGGCGGGGGACCTGCGCC
>CAZADC010000121.1:0-578 GCA_964483755.1 uncultured Planctomycetaceae bacterium
GGGCCTGCCTCGCTCTGGCGGGCGCGGCGATGCAGAACGTGCTGCGCAACCCGCTGGCCTCGCCCTTCACGCTGGGCGTCTCCCAGGGGGCGGTCTTCGGCGCGACATTCGCGATCGTCGCGTTGAAGGCGGGAACCTCCGTAGCAGGCGCAGGGCCGGACGCATCCTCATCGCCGCACGTCATCGTGGCGTGCGCGTTCGCCGGTTCGCTGATCACGGTGGCGGTGCTGGTGCTGCTTTCGTCGCTTCGAGATCTCTCGCCGGCCGCCCTCATCCTCGCCGGCGTCGCGATCAGCGCCTTCTTCGGATCGGCCACGATGCTCCTGCAGTACTTCGCCTCGGACATCGAGGTTGCCTCGGCCGTGTTCTGGACCTTCGGCGATCTTCGCAAGGCGCAGTGGACGGAGCTGGGGGTCGTCGCTGTCGTGCTGGCGCCCGCCGGGGCGTGCTTTCTCTGGCGCGCCTGGCACTTCAACGCGATGGTCTGGGGCGACGACACGGCCCGGAGCCTCGGCGTGGGCGTGCATTCGCTGCGCCTGACGGCGCTGGTGCTCGGCGCCCTGGCGGCGTCGGTCACC
>CAZADC010000121.1:588-8980 GCA_964483755.1 uncultured Planctomycetaceae bacterium
GTCACCACCGCGTTCATGGGGATCATCGGATTTGTCGGGCTGATCGCTCCGCACGTCGTCCGGATGATCGTCGGCCAGGACCACCGCTTCCTGCTGCCCTGCGCGGCGCTGGCGGGCGGCCTGCTGCTGCTGGTGTCCGACCTGCTGGCGCGAACGGTGATGGCCCCGGTGGTCCTGCCGGTGGGCATCCTGACCTCCTTCGCCGGCGGCCCGGTCTTCCTGTACCTCCTGATGACGCATCGAAAGCTGCACTCATGACGCTCCGGATAGACAACGTGCACTTCGCCTATCGCGGCGGGGACGTCCTCCGCGGCGTCGACATCGAGCTGGCGGCGGGCTGCCTGGCGGCGATCCTCGGGGAGAACGGGTCCGGGAAGACCACCCTCCTGAAAACCGTCAACCGCCTGCTGCGCCCCCGCCGCGGCGCCGTGATGATCGACGGCACCGACGTCGCCGGGATGGGCGGGCGCGAAATCGCGCGGCGCTTCGGCTACATGCCCCAGCGCCAGGAGGCGGCGCACTGCACCGTGTTCGAGGCGGTCCTGCTCGGGCGGAAGGCCCGCGACGCCGGACGCACCACGGACGACGACCTGCGGAGGGTCGAGGAGCTTCTGCGTCTGGTCCACCTGGAGGACCTGGCCATGCGTCCCGCGGCCGAGCTGAGCGGCGGCGAGCTGCAGAAGGTCGTCCTCGCGCGCGCCCTCGCCCAGGAGCCGAAGGCCCTGCTGCTCGACGAGCCGATCAACCATCTCGACCCGGTCAACCAGATCGAGGTGATGAGCCTGCTGCACGCGGTGACGCGGGACATGGGGATGACCACGCTGGTGGTAACGCACAATCTCAACAACGCGCTTCGGTTCGCCGACCGCTTCATCCTGCTCAAGCGCGGGCGGGTGCTGGCGGCCGGGGGCAAGGACGTCCTCACGCCCGACACCATCCGCGAGGCGTTCCGCATCGACGTCACCGTCGGAGAGGTCGACGGCGAACCGGTCATCGTGCCGAAGCTGCACGGCCGGCGACCGCACCGGCACCTGGACGCCCGCGGACACTTCCACGAACACACGCACGAAGTGAACGACCACGTGTACGACCACCGGCACGATTGAAGCCCGGTTGCCCGGTCGGCTGCGGACATCGCCACTCCCCCGCACGCGACCGGAAGTCACCCGCCGCCGCCCGGTTGCGTCTCATGGATCGCTGCACGAAAAAGGGCTGGCCGATTGCGGGGCTCGACCGCGCACTGTCGCGGCCGTCAGCCCGACGTGCGCCCTCCAGAAGCCGACCGCGCCGCCTGACGCCACGCCGCACGTCGCTTGTGGCGTGCAACTCAGTACACGTACGGCCACTTCGGCGAGGCGAGGCCCCAGAAGGCCCTGTTGCCGATGTGACCGCCGTAGCCCTTTGAATTCCGTTCGCCCTCAAAGACCCACTGCGGCCAGAACTCCGACGGCTTCCATTCGACGCGCCCGTCGAGGTAGGTGATGTTGAACCCATCGAGGTCGTGGTAAATGCGAGGCCAGACGGCCCCGTAGCCCCTCGGCCCGTCGGACTTCTCGTCGCCCAGCATGGCCGGAACGATGTCCCACGCGCCGACCTGGTACCCCCGCCCGGGCCAGTGGCCGCCGTAGTCGGCGTCGACCATCATCGAGTGCAGTCCGAAGGCGTAGCTCGAATAGAACGTCGCGTTGCTGGTCTTGTCCCAGCGGTCGGACATGTCCTCGAACCGCTCCGGCAGCGGGATACCCCAGGTGCCGCCCGGCTCCCACTTCGTGCGGCTGGGGCAGATCAGCACGTCCGGATCGGAGAAGTAGTCGTGCAGCGTGCCGAGGCTGCCCTTGTTGCCGTCCGCGTCCTGCACCTCGCAGGTGTTGTTCCGCAGCCAGACGCTTCCGGGATCCGTGAACCAGGGATACTGGGGTTTCCACCAGCCGTCGTAGTCCTCCAGGTAGAGCTGAAAGCACATCGCCAGCGAACGCTGGTTCACCTGGCAGACGGCGCGTCGGGCGGCCTCCATGGCCTGCTGCAGGCTCGGAGCGAGAATCGTCACCAGCAGCGCGAGAATCGCGATGACCACCAGCAGCTCGATAAGGGTGAAACCGGACCTTCTCGCTGCAGGCGGCTCAACGGGCGTGAAGCCGTGGGATCTCATTGGGCAACTCCTGAGGCCGGGGACGTGCCGACCCGCCCGCCCGTGCGCACGCCCGGGCGGCGGATCAGACATCATGGTGCGCGGCGATCGGGGTCCGGGGCAAGTCAATTCCGCAGGCGCTTCCGCAGCCCATTGAGCCGCGCTCCAGCCGGAACTCGATAGCAGGCCCGCCCTGCCGCGTCATACGACCGCACGACAGCGGAAACACCTGCCGCGCGGAACCGAAATGCGCAAGGACCGATGCACTCCGTCAGGTGCAGGAAGAATGACCAGCCGGGCTCGCAGATCGAGCGGCGCGCACAGGGCCATTGTCTGGCCCAACGTGATCCCGCATGGGAGGCCGACCGGGTCCGGCATTTCGGCGGGCGACCGGCTTTAGCGGTTGCCAAACGGCGGCCCGGCGGTTACGGATGCACTTTTGTCTCCGCCGACGCCTCCGGGCCGGGCCAACCTGAACCGAGGAATGTACGATGGACACCGACCACGATTACGCCAACGATGCGATGTTCCATCCCGACGCCGAGCTCAAGGCCATCTACGAAGCCTCCATCCAACGGCTTCAGCGGGCCTTCAAGAAGGATCTGCCCGACAAGGAGCCCGTCCTGGACGAGGCCCGCGAGGAGCTGACGCGGTTCACGCCGGCCGCGTTCGCCGAGAAGTTCGGGCTCGGGTCGAACTACTCGCTGGTCAAGGAGTTCCACTACGAGACCCTGTGCGCGAACGCCTCCGCCGTCGCGCGCATCCTGGTCGAGCGCGAACAGGTCGACGAGGCGAAGGCCTTCTGCTTCGACCTGTACGACCGGGCCGTCGCCGCCGGATTCACCCGCGACAGCGAGTTCCTCTGCAACCGCATCGACTCGCGAACCTTCGTGCCGATGCGCAGGCACATCGACCGGGCGTACCTCGAGCGGATCGGCTACAGGCATCTCGACAACGTCCTGCTGTGCGTGGGCGACTGCCAGACCGTCATCATGGCCGAGATGATCCGCGACCGCCTCGCCCTGCCCGGCGTCGACATCGCCAGCTATCAGCACGCCCTCGGAAGTCTCATCGATTCGCCGCTCGAGGACCTGTTCCGGCCGGCGGGGTACCTGTTCTTCGTGAACTGTGCGGCCGACTACGCCCTGCTCGGCCAGACCCCCGACACCCGCGAGACGTACCTCGACATCCCGCGGAAGATCGTCGCCTGGCTGAAGGACAAGCAGCCGCGCGTCAGCACGTTCGTCACGCACGTGTACTTCGGCGCCGACAACGCGATCGAGCAGGTCGGCAGCGCGCCCGAGGCGGTCGAGGACGCCGTCGGCCCGTTCAGCGACGAGGTGGCCGAGATTCTCGCAGAGGCGCCCAACGCCCACCTGATCAACTTCCAGGAAATCTGCCCGTTCACGCGCGACAAGAGCGTCTTCCGCGACGACCCCGACGCGGGCTTCATGCTGCACTTCGACTTCCCGATCATGGACGCCGTCGGGGCGAGGGTGGTCGAGAGCTTCCGCCCGCTGAACACGCACGAGGGGCGGGCGATCGAATAGGGCAGCCGGGGAGGCCTGCAGCGAGCGTACGGGGCTTTCGTCCCGGCCGGCGGGCTGCTATGGTCTGATCGGAAAGGAACCCGACATGGCCAAAGCCGATACCCCCGCCGACGCGAAGGTGCTGGACAAGCTCGTCCGCAGCACCGTCGCCGACGTCACCGTCACCGACATCCACACGCACCTGTTCCCGCCGTCGCACGGCGAGCTGCTGCTGTGGGGCGTGGACGAGCTGCTGACCTACCACTACCTGGTGGCCGAGCTGTTCACCATCGCCCCGCGCGACCTGACGCCCGAGGCGTTCTGGGAGATGCCCCAACGCGAGCAGGCCGACCTGGTGTGGGAGTACGTCTTCCTGCGGCACGGCGCCCTGAGCGAGGCCGCCCGCGGCGCGGTGACCACGCTCAACCTTCTCGGGCTCGACGTCGCCGGGCGCAAGCTCGGGCCGATCCGCAAGTGGTTCGCCGAGCAGGACGCCGAGGAGTACCTTCGGAAGGTCTTCGAGCTGGCGGGCATCGACCATGCGGTGATGACCAACAACCCCTTCAACGCCGAGGAGGTCCGCTGGTGGGACGCCGGCGGACCGGTCCCCCACGTGCTCCGCGCGGCGCTGCGGATCGACCCGCTGCTGGTCGACTTCCCCGCGGCCGCGGTGGCGATGGACCACGCCGGGTACGCCGTCGACCCCGACGGCGGGGAGGCGAGCTTTGTCGAGGCGCGGCGGTTCTTGTCCGACTGGGCGAAGCGGATCGAGCCGGTGTACCTCGCGGCCAGCCTCTCGTGGGACTTCCGCTACCCGACCGACGCGACGGACACGCGGGTGCTGCGCGAGGTGGTCATCCCGGCCGCGCGGGAGCTGGGGCTTCCGGTGGCGCTGATGATCGGCGTGCGGCGGCAGGTGAACCCGGCGCTGGGCGACGGCGGCGACGCGGTGGGCGTCAGCAACGTCGAGAGCGTGCAGAACCTCTGCGCCGAGAACCCGGACGTGAAGTTCCTGGTGACGATGCTCTCGCGGGTCAACCAGCACGAGCTGTGCGTGTGCGCGCGGAAGTTCGGCAACCTGCACCTGTTCGGGTGCTGGTGGTTCTGCAACGACCCGAGCATCATCGACGAGATGACCCGCCAGCGCCTGGAGCTGCTCGGGGCGACCTTCACGGCCAACCATTCCGACGCCCGCGTGCTCGACCAGCTCGTCTACAAGTGGACGCACACGAAGCAGGTGGTCGCCGACGTGCTCAGTGGCAAGTACCGCCTGCTGCACGACGCCGGCTGGCGCCCGACGCGGCAGGAGATCCAGCGCGACGTGCGGGCCCTGTTCGGCGGCGCCTTCGCGGAGTTCATGGCGAAATGAGTCGGAGTCGACCAAGTCGGGGGACATCCATACCGGCCTTCCCGGCTCCACTGACGGCCGCCAAGCCATCAAGTTCGGTAAGTCACCAAGGTCTGAAACCCGTATGGTCGGCGATAATTGTCCCCCGATAATGTCCGGCTCCACCGACGGATAACCTGTCCCCCGATAACCCCCGAGCGCCGAACGTTTGATCCACGCGCGCCGGGCTTGACACCTCCCGAGGCGGAAACGTATACTTCCCGGTCTTGCTTTCGGCCCTTGCGAAGGGGTGTGAATGCGAAAACGCTGACCGAGATGCGAAAGGGATTGCGGTGGCGAAGAAGAAATCCAGCTCGTCGAAACGAACGGGCAAGAAATCCGCAAGGAAGACGTCGAAGAAGACCGGCGCGAAGAAGTCGACCCGAAAATCCGCGAAGAAGTCCACGCGGAAGACGCCCGGGAAATCGACGAAGAAGGCCGCCGGAAAGACGGCGAAGACGACGTCCGGCGGGAAGAAGTCGGCCACCGGGAAGTCGGCCGGGAAATCGACGAGGAAGCAGACGAAGCCCAAGAGCCCGCTCAGCAGGAAGGAACTGCGGCACTTCCGCGAGATACTGCTCGAGAAGCGCAACGACCTGGTCGGCGACCTCACCGGCATCGAGGCCGGGGCGCTGCGCAACAGCCGACAGGAGGGCGTGGGCGACCTGTCGAACATGCCGACCCACCCCGCCGACATCGGAAGCGACAACTACGAGCAGGAGTTCTCGCTCGGGCTGATGGAGTCGGAGCGCCAGCTTCTCAAGGAGATCGACGAGGCGCTGGAGCGGATCGCCGAGAACACCTACGGCATCTGTCTGGGCACCGGCAAGCCGATCCCCAAGCCGCGTCTCGAGGCCCGACCGTGGGCGAGATACTGCATCGAGTACGCCCGGAAGATCGAGCAGGGGCTCGTCAGCGCCCGCGACGCCGAGGAGGATGAGGACCGCCTGTTCGGCCGCAACGAGGATGAGGACGAAGACGAGGACCTCGAGGACGAGGAAGACGTCGAAGAGCCCGCCGACGACGAGGACGCGGAGGACGCCGAGGACGAGGACTGACGCCGCCGTGGGCGACGACGCGAAACCGGAGGCATCGTCCGATCAGGGTGTGGCGAACCCTGAACCCGCCCGCAGCGCCGTTCGCGCCCCGGGCGCGATCGTCCTGTTCGTGATCCTGACGGGCGCCGGGCTGGCAGCCGATCTGCTCAGCAAGCATTACGTTTTCAAGTCGTTCCTCTCGCGACCCGCCGTCGCCGACGCCGCACGAGAGCTTCATGAGCGCTACCCTTCGCTCACCACCCGCCAGGCGCTGGTCGTCCTTCGCGACGAGGGGCTCCTGCGGCGTGACGTGGCCGCCGGAATCGACTTCACCGTCTCGACGAATCCGGGGGTGGTGTTCGGATGGCGCCTGCCGCCTTGGGCGGTGCTCGTCGCGACGGTCGTGACGGCCGGGCTGGTGGGCGTGCTGTTCGCCACGTCCCCCGCGCGGGCGCGCATGCTCCACATCGCCCTGGCGCTGGTGCTCGGCGGGGCGCTGGGCAACCTGTACGACCGCCTGTTCAGCGAGGTCGCCGTGCCCGGCCTGGCGGCGCCGATCCGCCGCGAGGTGCGGGACTTCGTCGACTGCTCGGCGTGGGGCTACCCCTGGGTATTCAACGTCGCCGACGCCCTGCTCGTCGTCGGCGTCGCCCTGCTGCTGGTCCACTGGTTCCGCGCCGGACGACGCGCCGACGCCGATTGAGCGGCACACCCCGAGCCCGTTCCGCGCGCAGCCGCCACAGCGCGCCGGCGCGCCCTGCACGGCGGATCGCCATGTACGGTCGCCTGGCGGGATGCCCGACCACCGTTGGAACATGCTTCCCAAGGGAAGCATGGCACCGCGCTAAGCAGAGCCCCGCGCCGAGCCCCGCAAGGTGGGTGGCACGGCCTGCCGCGACGGCTGTCTGTCGCGGTTGGCCGTGTCCGGGCTCCTCTCACTCCCCGCCTCGTCGGGCAAGGTGGATCGACAGGATCGTGACGTCCGCCGGCGTGATCCCGCTGATCCGCAGCGCCTGTCCGAGGGTTCGCGGGCGGATCGCACGCAGCCGCTGCTTCGCCTCCGGGCGGAGATGGCTGATCGCGTCGTAGTCGATCTCCCCCGGAATCGCCCGCCCGTCCAGCTCCCGCGTCCGCCGCATCGCCGACCGCTCCTTCGCCACGTACCCTTCGTACCTGGCGTCGATTGCGATCGACCGCACGGCCGCGGCGTTGTCGTGCGCCAGGCGGCAGAGCGCCTCCCCGCCGGCATCCAGCACGTCGTCCAGCGACACGTCCGGGCGGCGGAGCAGGTCCCAGAGCGTCCTGCCGTCGGCGCGGACATCGCTGAGAATCTCCCGCGCCCGCTCGCCGGCTGAGCGATCGCTCTCGAACCGCTGCCGGCGTCGATCATCGACGAGCCCGATCTCCCGCCCGATCGCCGTCAGCCGGCGATCCGCGTTGTCGGCGCGCAGGCTGAGCCGATGCTCGGCCCGGCTGGTGAACATGCGGTACGGCTCGGCGACGCCCTTGGTCACCAGATCGTCGACCATCACGCCGATGTACGCCTGATCCCGCCGCAGGACCAGCGGCGGCCCGCCCGCAACACCCCGCGCCGCGTTGACGCCGGCGAGCAGCCCCTGCCCGGCGGCCTCCTCGTACCCGGTCGTTCCGTTGACCTGCCCGGCGAGAAAGAGCCCGCCGACGCGCTTGGCTTCCAGCGTCGCGTCGAGCTGCGTCGGCGAGGCGTAATCGTACTCGATCGCGTATCCCCAGCGGATCACCTCCGCCCGCTCGAGGCCCGGGATGCCCGCGACCATCTCCGCCTGCACCTCCGGCGGGAGCGACGTGGGAATCCCGTTGGCGTACACCCAGTCGGTGTCGCGACCCTCGGGCTCGAGGAACACCAGGTGCGAATCCTTGTCCGGGAAGCGGACGATTTTCGTCTCAAACGACGGGCAGTACCGCGGGCCGGTCGAGCGGATCTGCCCGCTGTACATCGGAGCCCGGGCGAGGTTTACACGCACCAGCTCGTGGACCCGCGGCGTGGTCTGCGTCAGCCAGCACGGGACCTGCTCCACCTCAAGCCGGTCGTTGAGGAACGAGAACGGCACGGGCGCGTCGTCGCCGTCCTGGCGGCGGCATTGGTCGTAGTCGATCGTCCCGGCCGCGACGCGCGGGCACGTGCCGGTCTTGAGGCGGCCGAGCTCGATGCCGAGCGCTCGCAGCGAATCGCTCAGCCCGGCCGCCGCCCGTTCGCCGTATCGCCCCCCCCGCCACGTCCGCTCGCCGAGGTGCATCAGACCGGACAGGAACGTCCCCGCCGTCACGACGA
>CAZADC010000122.1:0-2403 GCA_964483755.1 uncultured Planctomycetaceae bacterium
GGGGCCGATCAAGAAGTTCAAGGCGGACTCGTTCCGCAACAGCATGCTGACGCTGAACGGCGACGAGGACGGCGCCAAGCTGAAATTCGGCGATGTGTGGGACTCGGACATCGACTCCCAGGCCGGGCTCAGCCAGTTGAAGGCGAAGATGTGGACGGACTCGAACCCCGCGATCGAGCGGGACCTCGTCGAGGCGCCGTTCATCGACAAGGTCAAGATCAAGGACGGGAACGGGCCCGACATCCAGACCAGCCCGGCCGTCCTCGGCGCCCCGCCGGTCATGCCGGACCTGGCGGCCGACCCGGACGGCGACGACGGGAGCATCCTGCGGGTTATCTGACACGACCCGCATGAGGATGCCGCGACGCGCAGACGCGGTCGCAGCCCCAACAGGGCTGCGGCCGCGTTGTTCCAAGCATGTGCGTCTGCCAGCTCCGTCGATCGCTCCGTCGGTCGCAGCTCGCCGGCGCCATGCCAGGGTGAGGGACGTGACCGCCCGACCGATCCGGAGATTCAGAGCAGGCGGACCGCAGAGGGGCGGCCGTCAATCGAGCGGGGACTCGCTCAGGACGGGCTCTTCCCGATAAGCATCTGCTGCCGGCGGGCCCAAGCGCGCCACTCGGGATCCCCATGGCGGCGGATGACGTCTTCCAGCAGGGCACGGACCTCGTCGGTCCGGTCGCCGCGCCGGATCAGGGCTCGAGCCAGATTCGCCCGATACTCGATCCGGTCTTCGTCCAGGGCGATCGCCTCGCGATATTCCTCCACGGCCCGATCGAGCTCGCCGCCCTGTTCCAGCACCAGGGCGAGATTGTTGCGGGGCTCGGGGTGCCTGGGCAGGAGCTTCCTGGCGTATTCGAACTCCCAGGCGGCCCGATAATAGTCGCCCTTCTGGAAGTACACCTTGCCCAGGTTGTTGTGGGCCGGGCCGTACTCGACGTCCGCCGTGAGCGCCCGCTCGAACGCTTGAGCGGCCTGGTCGAGCTCGCCGGCGGCCAGCAGCTCCAGCCCCTCCTGGTTATGCCCCTTCGCGGCCTGCGTATCGCGCTGCGGTTCCACACTGACGGTCCGATAGCGGACCGGCTCCCCGTCGCCGCCGGAGCCGTTGCGACAGCCGCCGGCGATGAGCATCACCGCGATCCACAGCCAGGTTGTGCTCCGCAGACGCATGCGTTTCCTCAGCGCTGATCTCAACCGCTTCCCTCCGCCGTGTAGACGAGATACGTGACCGTCGCCTCGGCGTTCCAGACGTCGCCGTCGGCCGCGCCGTGCGGCGCCCGCAGCCGAAGCTGTCGGACGCCCAGGCCCGTTCCGTCCGTAAGGCTCCGGAGGAACGTCACCAACTGTTCCAGTGTAACGCCCCGCAGCGTCAGGCCCGTGGGCTTCCGCGAGTACGCAGAATCCTCCACGGGACGCGCCGCCTGCGGGCGCACGCTCTCGAGGGCGCGGGGGTCCAGACGGGCCCGGCGCATCGCCGTCTCGATCCGGTCGCCGAGTTCCTGAACGCCGGCGGCTTCCGATTCGGCGACCTTCGGTTTGTCCGCCGCCGACTGCAGCGCGTCGGCGAGGTCGCTGCACAGGGCGAGTTCGGCACGGCTGCGCTCGGCGGCGGCGCGCTGCTCGCGCATCCAGTCGAACGTCCACACGGCTGCGATGGTGAGCGCGACGATCAGCGCCCCCACGAGGACGGCCTGTCTGCGCTCGGCGCTCATGGTCCACCCTCGCCGCCGGCCCGGTCGCTTGCGACAAAGACGAAGCTCACGCCCCCGTCCCGCAGCGCCTGCGTTCTAGGTGATTCAACGTCGTACTCGCCCGACCGACGCATCGCGGCCGCCAGCTTTTCCGCATCCGCATGACTGAGGGCCTGACCCTCCATGCGAACCCGATCGGGATCGACGGTCAGGTCCAATATACGGTACCGCATGCCGGCCGGCAATACCGACAGCACGCCCGCGAGACGCTCCAACGCGGAGAACCGCGGCGTCCCCCTGCTCCCGTCCGACCCCTGCGCGCGGAGCTTCCGGAGTTCGCTGATCAGGCGCCCCCTTACGCTGACCGGAACGCGCCGCCCGGGAAACGTCTCCTTGAACAGCTCGACCTGCTGCCGGTCATGCCGCCTGGTCAGCGCTCGATAGCGCCGGCCGCGCCACTGCAAGACGCCCGACACGCTCACCAGCAGCACGACGACCGCCGCCGCCAGCGCCCCGAGACGCCGACGCGACGAGTTGCGGCGCTTCGATGCAAGCCCGTTCGGGCGGAGGTCGATCCACGTCGATGCGTCCTCCTCGTGCAGCCGCGCCGCCTGCAGCGCCGCAGCCTGGTCCGGATCCATACCCTCCAGGACGACGAGTTGCATGGCAGCCGCATCGCCTTCGCCGTCAGGACGCCACTCATCGCACCCGA
>CAZADC010000122.1:2413-4622 GCA_964483755.1 uncultured Planctomycetaceae bacterium
CTTCGGCGGCGCCTGCCGTGCATCCCGCCACGCGGCCAGGCGCTCGCGCAGCGCCTGCTCGTCGTCGGCGAACCACCACCAGCCCACGGGGTCGCCGTCGGCGATCTCGATCAGGTCCATCTCCTCGCAGGTCCCGCCGTCGCCCTCGCGCCGCAGCAACACGCCGTCCGCGTCCGGATGGTGCTCCACAGCGTGCGCCGCCGCGAGCATCGCCGCGGGGCTGATCCGTTCGATCGCCGGCCCGCTGCGTTCCAGAGCCTCGGCCGCCTTCAGCACCCGCGCCCGCTCGCAGCACACGCCGAGCGCTTCGCCGTCGGGGGTCTCCACGTAGTCGGCGACCACGTCCTCGGCCGAGACGGGCAGGTGCTCCTCCAGCCGGAAGTCCATCGCCCGCCGGCGCCTGCCGCGCCCCAGGTCCTGTGTGGATATCCCCGCGCAAAGACACCAGGACGACGGCAGCGCCACCGTCACGGCGGCGCCGGCGTCACCCGCCTGCTCGAGGGCGCTCGCTGCCGCGGCCGCCCTGTCGTCGGTCGACGCCTCCCGGGCGCAGTCGGCCGCATGTTCGCCCACGACGCCGTCCTGCACGCCGAGCAGGCGCCATCCGGCGTCGCGGGGGAATATCACGTAATGGGCGTTCACTGGCGGCATGTCGTCACGGCTGCGGGGGCAGGGAGAGCTCGCGGGGGGCGCCCGCATGCAGGACGGTCACCGTCCCCCGGTCGATTTCGAGGACCTTCACCGTCACGCCGTCGGCCTCGACCGACTGCCCCTCCGCGCAGACCTTGATGCCTCCCTTCGACGTCTGGAATATCGCCATGGAATGGCCCGGCTCGTCGGCGATTCCGATCAGCGAGACCGGCAGCGGAGCGGGCGGTGCGGGGGCCTGCTCCGACGCTTCGCCGGCGGTCGGCTCGTCGAAGAGCGGACGCCGCAGGTCGATGGCGGCCAGCCGCTTGAGATCGGCCAGCGACGGGGCGCCGCCTCGGTCCTCCTGACGTCCCGGCCGGGTCGCCGGCGCCGTGGCGTCGGCCGGGCTGTCGCCCGTCGAAGCGCCGGCCGGCCGGGGAACCCGAACCGGCAGGGCGAATCCGCCGACCAGCACCGCCAGCGCGGCGAGGGCGACCAGGCCCGTGGCGAGATTCACGATTCGTCTTCGCAGCCGGGCGTTCACGGGTTCACCACTCGTATTCGTATCGGCGGGTGACGTTGCGGACGCCATCGTCGCCGGTCTCGGCCGTCCCGGACTCCTCGGTCACCACAAGAGTGTACCAGGAACGCTGCGACCCGTGGGCGATGATCCACAGACCGTGGCAGGTCGAGTCGTCGGTGAGCAGCCGGCTCGCCCGTTCCTGCGTCTTCTCGTCGAGGCGATCCAGCTCGTCGAGCAGGACGTCGAGCTTGCGGTACGGGTCGCGCCGCCGGGCGTCCAGCAGCGCCCCCACGACGCCGGCGCCCAGTTCGCGTTCGCATGCCCGGCGGATCACCGCGTCCGGGGCGCGGCGGATATTCACCTTCCCGTTGCCCCAGCATGTGACGACTCCGGCCAGGGCGCCCCCGCCGTCGGCGCCGACCAGTTGCCGCGGGGAGGCGTCCGCGAAGATCTGCCCGTAGCCGCCCACCCGCGACATGGCGGCCGCGGGGTTGTCGGACTCCGTCCCCGCCGGCAGCGCCTGCAGGCGCAGCTCGACCGACCGACCGCGGAGTCGCTCCGCCATCATCCGCCGGAGGATCGACCCCGCCTCGCCGCGACTCGCGTCGGCAAGCAGCGTGTTGACGTTCAGCTTCGCCTGCTCGTCTGTCAGCACAAGCTCGTAGTCCACCTCGGCCAGACGACACCTTACGTGCCGTTTCGCGGCCGGCGGATTGGCATACGTGTCCGGCCGATCGGCCCCGACCCGCCCGCGCTCAGCCCGGTCGAGCAGCGTTTCGATACGACCCGTCAGCGCCGCCCGGCAGCTCACGACGACCCAGCGCCGCTGAAGCTCCTCGACCGACTCCCTCGCCCCGACCGCCTCGACGGCGCTGCGACGGGCGACGCCGGCGAGCACCACGCCGGCGATGAACAGCAGCACCAGCGCGACCAGCAGCGCGAAACCCCTGTCTCGTCGCAGACGTCTCATGCGCCGCCCCCGTCCTGGACCGTCACGATTCGCTCGACGGGCTCCTGGGCGCCGTCGGTCCACACGCGCAGCCGCCAGAGCGTCCC
>CAZADC010000122.1:4632-8945 GCA_964483755.1 uncultured Planctomycetaceae bacterium
TCGGGCGCTGCTCGTCCGGCTTGTTGCCGTCGTCTTCCTCCCCGGTCGGGCCCGCGCCCGTCGCGCCGGGCTCGTCGGACAGGCCGGCCTCCCGCCTGGCTTTGGCGAGAGCCCACGCGGGGAGGAAGCGCACGTAGTACGACTGCCCGTTAATCCGCACCTCGTCGTCGCCGTCCAGCTTCCGGGTCCGGGAGCCCTCCGATCCGCCGGCGGTCGCCCCCCGTCGGGGGCCGCCGGCCGGGTCGCCCGGCGCCGGGGTCGGGATTCCGCCGGCAAGCGGGTTGCGGTCGCCCTCGAAGACGAGCGAGAACCGCTCGATCCCGCTGCACACCAGGTCGCGCTGGCGGTTCCGGTTGGTCAGCACGTCCAGCGCCGCCTGCCGCCGGACCAGCCACCTGCGCCCGTCGACGTCCTCGAGCGCGTAGAGCACCATGACCGCACGGTGCGTCCGCTCGCAGCTTGCGGCGTCCAGCGCGCCGTACCCGGTCAGCGTGATCCGGCTGCCCGGCCCGGCGGCGGCTTGGCTGGCGTGCGCGAGATCCTCCCGCAGCAGTCGGACCCACAAGTCGATCTCCCGGCTAGGGGTCGCCGAATGCACGACGGTCCGGGCGGTCTGCCTCGCCGACGCGAGCGATCCCAGCGCGCCGAGGTCGGTCACAACCGCCAGTACGCCGATCATCAGCACGGCCGACAGGACCAGCGCCATCAGCAGCTCCAGGAGCGTGAAGGCCGTCCGCATTCTCACGACGCGCCCCTTTCCGCCTTGCCCGGACGCACGTCGGCTTCCTCCGGCTCGTCGTCGTCCTCCCGCGGCAGGACCAGGTCCACGGTGAGGACCGGGTCCGCATCCAGCGGCCGGTCCCCGCCGCGTCCGCCGTCGAGGATTTCGACACGCACCACCCGGGCGCCGAGGTCCCCGACGGCGTCGTTCGGCACGATCCGCGTCCGCCAGGTCAGCGACGGGTCCGATTCGACCCTCCCGGATTCGCCGACCGGCACGCCGTCGGCGCCGGCCCACCACCCGCTCATCAACCGGTCGGCCGCGCGAACGGCTGTGTCCTTACGGCGCGAGAGGGAAAGCTGGTGCGTGTGGCGCGACTTCGACAGCACGACCCCCACCAGGAGCGTGCCGAGAATCGCAATCGCCGCCAGCACCTCAATGAGCGTCAGGCCGGTCGCCCGCGAGCAACGCAACAAGGTTGTCGATCTCTTCCTGATCATTTACAGGCGTGACCTGTCCGGTGAGTCCGGAAACCATGATCCACTGCCGTCGGCCTTCGTCCGGTCCCGCCAGCGCGACGGCGTAGCTGGCGCTCCGCCCGCCGGTGGAGCAGGCGACGTCCACGACGCCGGCATCCGCCCGGACCGGCGCCGCGTCTCCGGAGACGCGACCGGGCAGGGCGCCGCCCCGCGGCACGACGACCCGGTCGACGCGCCAGCCCGGCGGAAGCATCCGACCGGCCGCACCGCCGCGCGGTTCGCTCTCGCCGGCCACGACGCGGAGCACGAGCCGGCGGTCGAGGTCGAACCGCAGCAGGCACGGCCGACCGAGGCGCTGCGCCGTCAGGCGGGCCAGGCGATCGGCGTGTGCGAGCTGTCCGACCGCGTCGGCGCGGGCGGCGTCGCGGGCGTCCTCGGTCATCGACCACGCCACGGCCCCGGCCGTCTGGGCGAGCAGCGCCACGACCGCGGTCACTTCGATCAGCGTGAAGGCGCGCCGACACATCGATCACTCCTGGGCTTCCTGCCCGAGCTGCCAGGAGTACAGGTCGGCGTTGATCCCTTCGCCGCCCTCGCGTTCGTCGGCGCCGTAGGTGACCACCTCGTACGGGCCCTCCCGGCCGGGGCTGTTGTACTCGTACCGGTTGCCCCACGGGTCGGTCTGCGTCTTGACGGGAAGCACGCCGAGCCCCTCCTCGTTCGTCGGGTAGCGGCCTTGCTTGAGGTAGTAGGCCTCGATCGCGTCCACGATCGTCGCCATGTCGGACCGGGCGCGGTTGACCCTCGCCGTGTCCATGTAGTCGGCCACCTTCAGGGTGACCGCCCCGGCGAGAAGCCCGATGATCACGACCACCACCATCACCTCGATGAACGAGAAGCCGCCGCGGCGGCGTCTCGGGTTCGATCCCTTCGTCTCACAGTACATCGCCGGCCTCCAGAATCGGCAGGATCGTCGCGAACGCGATGAATCCCACGAGTATCGCCAGTATCACCATCATGAGCGGTTCGAGCAGCGTCGTCAGGCGCGCCGACGCGATGTCCACCTGCGTGTCGTAGTCGGACGCGAGCTCCTCGAGCATCTCCTCCAGCCGTCCGGACGCCTGTCCGACGGCGAACACCTGGACCACCAGCGGGGGGAACGCGTCGGTGGATTCGAGCGCGACGGCGATATCGCGCCCGCCGACGACGGCCCGCTCGCAGGCGACCAGCGCGTCCCGAAGGACGCGGTTCCGCACCGTCCGCTGGATGATCCGCACCGCGCCGACGAACGTCTCGTCGTTCTTCAGCAGCGTGGCCATCACCATCGACATCCGCGCGATCGCCTGCTTGCGGATCAGGTCGCCGATCAGCGGAATCCGCAGCTGGAATCGGTGCCACGCCGCCAGCCCCTTCTCGGTGCGAAGGACGCCGCCGACGATCCCGGCGACGGCGCCGAGGGCGAGGAGGATCGCCCACCACCAGCCGACCAGCGCGTCGCTGACGGTCTTGACGACCACCGTCGCCGCGGGCAGTTCCTTGCCGCTGTCCAGCAGCACGGTAAGCAGGTTTGGCATCACGTACATCATCAGGAACACGCTGACCGCCAGCCCGGCCGCCATCACGATGCAGGGGTACATCAGCGCCGAGGCCACGCGGTTTTTCAGCCCGGCCGAGCGGCGACGGAACTCGACCAGCCGCTCCAGCGACGCCTCCAGGTTCCCGGCGTTCTCGCCGACCTCGACGATGTTGACGCACAGATCGTCGAACAGCGCCGGCTGGAGCGACATCGCCTCGGCGAGGCTTCCGCCGGCGGCGACGTGGTCCCGCAGCAGCAGGATGGACTGACGGAATCGCCCGGAGTGCTGGCGGGTGATGGTGTCCAGCGCGTCGAGCAGCGGGATGCCTGCGGCCAGCAGCGTGGCCATCTCCTGGAGCAGACCGGTGACCTCGGCCGTCCGGCGGCTCGACAGGTAGCGATCCAGCACGCCCGCGTCGGCGGAGACCTTCCGCTCGGCGACGTCGATGACGGTCAGCCCCCGCCGGCGGAGCTGGTCGCGGGCCTGGCGCGGCGAGTCGGCGGCCACCGTCCCGCGCACCGGGGCGGATCCGCCCGCCGACTCGCTGGCGACGTATCCGTAGACGGCCATCAGGACGCCCCTCGCACCGACACGCGCATGACCTCTTCAAGCGTCGTCTGACCGGCGATCACCTTGGCCAGCCCCTCCTCGAACAGACTGACCATGCCCGCGCGCCGCGCGGCTTCGTCGATCTCCGACGCCGTTGCGCGGGCCGTGACGAGCCGCCGGATCTCCTCGTCGACGACGAGCAGCTCGAAGCATCCCGCCCGGCCGTGATAACCCGTGCTGCGGCACGACTCGCATCCGGAGCCGATGCGGAAGCCCGCAAGCTCCTCGTCGCTCAGCGAGCAGCCCGCCGACTCGAGCTCGCCCGCGTCGGGCGCGTGCGCCCGGGCGCAGTCGCCGCACACGCGCCGCACCAGCCGCTGGGCGAGAACGCCGACCACCGAGCTGCCCACCAGGTAGGGCTCGATGCCAAGGTCCAGCAGGCGGGTGACCGCGCTGGCCGCGTCGTTCGTGTGCAGCGTGCTGAACACCAGGTGCCCGGTCAGCGCGGCCTGGATCGCCATGACGGCCGTGTCGTGATCGCGAATCTCCCCCACCATGACGATGTCCGGGTCCTGCCGCAGCACGCTGCGCAGCCCGCCGGCGAAGGTCATGCCCTTCTTCTCGGAAATCTGGATCTGGCTGATGCCGTCGAGCTGGTACTCGATCGGGTCCTCCAGCGTGATGATATTCTGCCGCGTCGCGTTGATCTGCCCGAGCGAGGCGTACAGCGTGGTGGTCTTGCCGCTGCCGGTGGGACCGGTGATCAGGATGATGCCATGCGGCTGGGTGATCAGTTGTTCGTACTGGCGACGCAGGTGCTCGGGCATGCCCAGCTGTTCCAGGCTGACCGCGGTGTCGCTGCGGTCCAGGATACGCAGCACCACGGACTCGCCGTGCACGCCGGGCAGGGTGGAGACGCGCATGTCGAGTTGCCGGTTGCCGATGCGCGAGTCGATGCGGCCGTCCTGTGGCAGGCGTTTCTCGCCG